>JAEEGW010000228.1 GCA_016280525.1 Clostridiales bacterium | reverse complement strand
GAGTCAATTATTGTTTTAACTATATAAAGTCCGAGACCCGTGCCGGTCCTGTCAAGACCTCTGCTCTTGTCGCTCTTGTAGAAACGGTCGAACACGAGCGAAAGCTCGTCTTTTAAAATACCCTGACCTTCGTTATATACTGCAGTATATATTTTTCCGTCGCGTTCTATGTGCGAAATTCTGTAAATACCGCCCTCGCGCGAGAATTTCACGGCGTTGTCGCAGAGGTTGTATAATACCTGATAAATCGCGTCTCTGTCCGCGTTGACGAGCATCTTGTCGTGCTCCGGCTCAAATCTGACGTCAAGCTTTTTGTCTTCGAGCCGCTGTTCGAGCGATATTATTATCTGCCTTGACATCTCGCATATATCGAACGGCGCCATGACGAATTTCTTGTCGCCCGCCTGTATGCGCGATATGTCGAGCAGGGAATTGACGAGACGCGCAAGACGCTTGACCTCGCTTGACACTATTTCAAGATAGTAATTCTGCTTTTCGTACGGTATCGCGCCGGATAAGATGTTGTCAACGAATCCCGCTATCGTCGTCATGGGCGTTCTTAAGTCGTGGCTTACGTTTGCCAGAAACGTTTTGCGCAGCTCCTCGTTTTTTTCAAGAGAAGAAGCCATATTGTTAAACGCCGTTGCAAGCTCCGCTATCTCGTCGTTGCCTTTTACCTCAACGCGCACGTCGAACTTGCCCTGCGAGAACGATCTCGCCGCCTCGCTCATCTGTTTGAGCGGGGAAACGACCTTGTCCGTCACGAAAAACACGGTTATAAGCGCCGCCGCGGCTACCCAGAGGATCGCCGCCATGGTCGTTTTCAGCGTGCTTTCGGCAAATCCGGAGATGGACGAACGCGCGGAACAGACAAAAACGATACCGGCGGGATTGTCGCCGCCGTCTTTTATTACCGATGCGCAGACCTGCATTTTTGACGGGAGAATACCGTCAAGATCCGTAAATCCCTCGTAGCTGCCGCTGCTTTTTACAGCGTAAACGGACTGCTCTTTTATCGCGTCGCCCTCGGATATTTCGGAAGGCGCGGCGACGGTCATCTGTATGACTCCGTCCGAATTCGCGAAAAGAACGAAAATATCGTCGTTCAACGCAGATATGATATATCTTACCGTCGGCGAAACGTCGGAAGCGGAGAAATAAATATATCTGCCGAAATCCGTCGTGCCGGACGAAAGATAACCGGATGAAACGTATGAGCAAACAGCGTCCCTGGCGGAGCGCATGTTTTCTTTTTTGACGTTCTGGGAATACGTTGCGGATGAAGAGGAATATACAAGTCCCAGTATGGTGAAGCTGACGAGGATTATTATCATGAATATGACGAAAAACCTCGTAAATACGCTTTTAAACACAGCCGCCTCCGTTTTAAAATAAACGATCGGGGCTGCCGCACACGACCGCTGAATAAGGAGAAAAATTGCGGTCCCGATATATGCGGCAGCCCATAAATATTACTGAAGAATCTCGAACTTGTAGCCTACGCCCCAGACTGTCTTGAGTATCCATTTGTCGGATACGCCTTCCAGTTTTTCGCGCAGACGCTTTACGTGTACGTCTACCGTGCGGCTGTCGCCGAGGTAATCAAAGCCCCAGACCTTGTCAAGAAGCTGATCGCGCGTGAACACTCTGTTGTAATTGGAAGCCAGGAAGTAGAGAAGTTCCAGTTCCTTGGGCGGAATGTCAACGCTCTTGCCTTTGAGCTTGAGCTCGTATTTCTGCAGGCTTATTTCTATGTTCTCGAATTTGATCACTTCTTCGTTGGACGGATTCTCGTGGCTGTTGCAGCGGCGGAGAACGGCTTTGATCCTTACCGCAAGCTCTTTTAAGTCAAACGGCTTTACGACGAAATCGTCGGCTCCCATTTCAAGACCTAAGACCTTGTCGAAAACCTCGCCTTTTGCGGTGATCATTATGATCGGCTTGGAGGATACTTCACGTATCTCGCGGCAGACAGCCCAGCCGTCCTTCTTCGGAAGCATTATGTCAAGCAGAACGATGTCCGGCTCGTACATTTTGAAGAATTCAACGCCCTGAGCGCCGTCGTTGGCAGTCTTTACCTCGTAGCCCTCATGCTCAAAATAGACTCTTAAAGTTTCGCAAATGTTGACGTCGTCGTCAACTACAAGAATTTTTGTTCCCATCATGGTTTTTTACCTCCGTATTTAAACTTGTTAAGTTTGTGATTTTTTTCACTAAATTCATTATATCGTTTTTCAGCAAAAAGTGGTTAACTCAATGTAACAAAATTGTTACGTGGCAGTAAATATGAATAACCGTCATGAGGAAGAGTAAAATCAGAATTATTGTATTTAATATAGTTTTTCATTTTCGTTATTGACAAAAGATCAAAAATGATTTATAATAAGCAAGACTTAAATCAGGGAGACGATAAAATGAAAAAGAAAGTTGCTGTCCCTATAATTATAGTTCTTGCCGTTATATCTGTTTATTCATTATTATTTTTAGGTTATAAGTTTCTGCAAAACCGTGATGACCTTGTTCAGAGAAAAGCATTATACGCCAAAGCCTGTGAATTTATAAAAGAAGATGAATCGTTTTCACGGCAATACGGAAACGTAAATACTGTTAACGCCGCTGACGGTTATAGAATAATACTTACAAACGACAAAGAATTTATAGTTTACTGCACTGTCGGAGTAAGCAGCGGAGAAGAATATGACGTATTTCTTAAATGGAACGGTACGTTCAGCTATGCAGCGGTGGAGAAAAAATAAACAATCGGAGAATATAAATGAAACTCGGTATAATCGGCTTGCCTAACGTAGGCAAAAGCACGCTTTTCAACGCTATAACGAACGCCGGGGCGGAAATGGCGAATTATCCGTTCTGCACGATCGAGCCGAACGTCGGCGTAGTGACCGTGCCGGACGAGCGCCTCGATAAGCTGGCGGATATATATCATCCCGAAAAATATACGCCCGCAACGGTGGAATTCGTGGATATAGCCGGTCTCGTGCGCGGCGCTTCAAAAGGCGAGGGTTTGGGCAACAAGTTTTTGTCGCATATAAGAGAAGTGGACGCGGTAATACACGTCGTCCGCTGTTTCAAGGACGAGAACGTCATACACGTTGACGGCGATATAAACGCCATGCGCGACGTGGAGACTATAAATACGGAACTTATTTTATCCGATATAGAGCTTGCCGAGCGCAGAGCCGACAAGGCGCGTAAAATGACGAAAGCCGATAAGAAATACGAGGCAGAAGCGCAGTTTTTCGAGCGCGTGACAAAGGAATTGAACGACGGCGTGTCCGCAAGAGCGATAAAATGTACGGAAGACGAGGCGGAGCTTTTGTCCACCGTGCCGCTTCTGTCCGCTAAACCCATAATATACGTAGCGAACGTACCGGAATCGGATATAGGCACCGATATGTCGGGTAATCCGGAATATCTGGCGCTCAAAGCGTATGCCGATACGGAAGGCGCTGAGGTCATACCGATATGCGCGGAGATGGAAGCGGAGCTTTCCGAGCTTGAGGGCGAGGAAAAGCAGATGTTCTTAGAGGAAATGGGCATAGAGGAAAGCGGACTTGACAAACTTATAAAGGCAAGCTACCGCATTTTAGGCCTCATAAGCTTCCTCACCGCCGGACCGAAGGAAGTCCGCGCTTGGACGATAAAGAACGGCACGAAAGCGCCGCAGGCGGCCGGAAAGATACATTCGGATATGGAGCGCGGCTTCATACGCGCCGAGGTCATAGCATACGACGATCTTATAGCCATAGGCGGCAGTCTGACCGTTGCAAAGGAAAAAGGTCTTATAAGAAGCGAAGGCAAAGATTACGTTTTCCGTGACGGGGACGTGGTTGTGATCAGGTTTAACGTATAATTAAAATGTTGGGGCGACCATTGGTCGTCCGTCGTAGGGGAGGGGTCTCCCCTCCCGCATTAAAGAATAAAGAAGAAATAAGAAAGAATAAAGAATAAAAATCGGTGTCCCTTCGGGACGAATTATGGTGGGTCCCCACCCCTCAAGGCGCTGCGCGCCACCCCCCATACCCCCCTGTCCCCTCCCATCAATTTCCGAAGAAATTGATGGGGCGGACGAACCACGCTTGCGGTGCCCGAAGAAATCTGCGCGTCACTGCCGTTCCTGTGCTTGATTTCTTTCGACCGCTGTGTTTTCCTGACACGGCGACCACCGAGATCTACAGTCCTTCCCTCCTCTGCGCGCTTCCGGTCTCCGAAGAAATCTGCGCGGCACTGCCGTTCCTGTGCTTGATTTCT
>JAEEGW010000227.1 GCA_016280525.1 Clostridiales bacterium | reverse complement strand
GCGTATTATAAGCAGTACGGATTTAAAAAGGTAACTCATATCGTAGCGGGCGGCGAAACGCGTCAGAAATCCGTTTTAAACGGCCTTACGAGAGTCAATAAGGACGCTGATTTCGTAACGATACACGACGGAGTAAGATGTCTTATAACGCCGGAAATGATATCAGAAGTATGCACTTTTGCGTATCACTACGGCGCGGCAACAGCCGTTTCCAAACCGTCCGATACGCTGAAGCTGAGCGAAGACGGATCGTTTATAAAAGAGACCGTGGACAGGGACAAGATATATCACGCGCAGACGCCGCAGATATTCAAGTACGATATGTACCGCGCCGCGGCGCTTTCCGCTAAGAAAGACGGTTTTGAGGCGACGGACGACAATTCTTTAGTGGAACGCATGAATTTCAAGATCTATATGTGCGAGCTTACCCGCGAGAATATAAAGATCACAACGGGCGAAGACGTTTATTTTGCCGAAGCCATACTTAAAAAGCGCGGAGGCGAAGCATGAGTTTTCGCGTAGGACACGGATACGACGTGCACAGGCTCGTGCCCGGCAGAAAACTGATACTCGGCGGAGTGGACATCCCGTATAACTTAGGACTTGACGGCCATTCGGACGCTGACGTGCTGCTGCACGCGATATGCGATTCTCTTCTCGGCGCCGCGGCGATGCGCGATATCGGATATCACTTCCCGGACAGCGACGAATCGTACAAAGGGATCGAAAGCGTTAAGTTACTGATAAAAGTTAATGAAATGCTGAAAGAAGCCGGATACGGCATCGTAAATATTGACGCAACGGTAATTGCACAGAAGCCGAAGCTTGCGCCGTATATCCCGGATATGATAAAAAACATAAGCGAAGCTTTATCCGTTGATATTTCTTCCGTAAACGTCAAAGCGACGACGGAGGAACGTCTCGGCTTTACCGGCAGAGGTGAAGGAATATCAGCCCACGCCGTATGTATTATTGAAAAATAACAGTTATATCCCGTACGTTTACGCGTGCGGGATATTTTATTTTAAACAAATTGAAAATTGTAATAAAACCTCTTGAAAAAAGCGACAAAATATGATACAATAAATTAGTAAAACGTATGATTTACAGGCTGATTTCGGAAGGTATTTTTATGGCAAAGCTTGATAAAAACATTATTACATCTCTAAAGCGGCAGGCTTTTGACGCGTATTATTCGTATCTGAACGATATGCAGAGGAAGGCTGTTTATACGGTCAACGGTCCGCTTCTCGTTCTTGCCGGCGCAGGTACCGGAAAAACGACCGTACTTGTTAACCGTATCGCCAACATACTTAATTTCGGAGACGCGTATTACTCCGATTTTTGCCCGTCCGATCTTTCGGATGACGATATCAGAATACTGCAGAACGCGAATAACAGCTCAAAAGAGGAGCTGTTTGAAGTGCTTTCCAAATTCAGAGTCGGCGGCTGCGGTAAATACGATATTCTTGCCATTACCTTCACGAACAAAGCTGCCAACGAAATGAAAACGCGCCTTAACAGCATCATAAACGACGATTACGGCGATATGTGGGTCGGCACGTTCCATTCCGTGTGCGTAAGGATCCTCCGCGTAAACGCGGAACGTATAGGCTACACTCACAACTTTACGATATACGACACGGACGACAGCAAAAAGCTTATGAGCGACTGTATGAAGAGGCTCAATATCGACGATAAGATACTGCCTTTGCCCACAGCCTTAAAGCGTATAAGCCGCGCTAAAAACGAGCTTATTGACGCGGAGAGCTTTGCAAACGACGCCGCGGGTGATTTCAGAGATTCGCAGATAGCCACGATATACGAGCTGTATCAGCACGAGCTGCAGAAAAACAACGCGTTCGACTTTGACGATCTTATAATGATGACAGTCAAGCTTCTTGCCGAAAACGACGATATATGCGAAAAATACGGCAGAAAATTCAAATATATAAGCGTTGACGAATATCAGGATACGAACTACGCGCAGTCAAAGCTCGTTGAGCTTCTCGCGCGTGCAAACGGCAATATAATGGCTGTCGGCGACGACGACCAGAGCATTTACAAATTCAGAGGAGCGACTATCAAAAACATCCTTGAATTTGATAAGATCTTCAAAAACTGCGCGGTCATAAAGCTTGAGGAAAACTACAGATCAACGTCAAATATTTTAAACGCCGCGAACTCGGTTATTCGTAACAACAAGAGCAGACGCGGAAAAGAGCTGTTTACAAAAGCCGGCACGGGCGACAAAGTACATATAAAGCGCATGCCCACCCAACTTGACGAAGCTAAGTTCATTATAAACACCGTTAAAGAAGGAATAATTAAAAAAGGAAGATCGTTCTCGGATTACGCAATTTTGTACCGTATGAACGCGCAGGCGAACTCTATACAAACGGAATTTGCTAAAAGCGGTATTCCCTTCCGCATCATAGGCGGCAGGAGATTCTACGAAAAGAAAGAGATCAAGGACGTTATCGCTTATCTGACGGTCATAAACAATCCGGCGGACGATCAGAGACTTCTGCGCATCATAAACGAACCAAAGAGAAAGATAGGCGATTCCACGATAGACGCAGTGAAAGCCATAGCCGAAGAACAGGAAACGGATCTGTTTCATATAATGGCTTTATCCGGCGACATCCCGTCGCTTTGCAAGGTCTGCTCAAAGCTTGAGAAATTCACCGCCATGATAACCGAGCTTAAAGCAAACGCCAATACGGTGCCTTTGCCCGAGCTGCTTGATATGATGCTTGACGCTACCGGCTACCGCGAGATGCTTCTTTGCAGCGGTGACGATGAAGATAAAGACAGACTTGAGAATATTGAAGAATTGAAATCTTCAATGGCTCAGTACGAGCTTGACGAAGCCGAGCCCACGCTTGAAGGATTTTTGCAGAGCATTTCGCTCGTGACGGATATAGACAACTACGACAAAGAGGCGAACGCCGTTGTCATGATGACGATACACAGCGCAAAAGGTCTTGAATTCCCGATAGTGTTCATACCCGGTATGGAAGAGGGCGTTTTCCCCGGCATGCAGTCCGAGATCGATCCCGGCGAGCTTGAGGAGGAACGCAGGCTTGCGTACGTTGCGATAACGAGAGCAAAATCCGAATTATATCTTATTCACTGCTCTCAGCGTATGCTGTTCGGTAAGACTTCTTATAACTCCGTGTCTCGTTTCGCCTCGGAAATAGATCCCGAATTCACAGACGCTATTCTGAACAAGCGTCCGAACGTTATTGAACAGATACAGTCCGAAAACGTAAGACGCAAGCAAAAGCTGTCAAACGAGATCTTAAAAGACTCAACGGAGCTGAAAAACGTAGGCAAAACGCAGGGATTTGAAACGTTTGTGGAAGGCGACAGAGTCAAACATATGACTTTCGGCGAAGGCGTCATTCTCTCCGCAAAACCCATGGGCGCGGATACTATGTACGAGATCAATTTCGACCTACACGGCAAAAAGCGTCTTATGGCAACGTACGCAAAGCTGACGAGAGCCGAATAATTAAGAATTATTAAGATTTATTAAGATTCTTAATAAAAACCGCCCGTTTATTAAGAATTATTAAATCGGAGCAAAACCTATTGATTTTTGGGCAAAAATATTATATAATCAATACAGCCGGAAAGAAAGGAGATAAACCTGATTCTTCTGCCCGGCTGTATATTTATACATAATAAGGAGGGCGATATGTGGTGGATAGTCTGGCTTGTAATATGCGTCGGCTGCGTTATAGTTGAAGCGGCTTCGCCTCAGCTGACGTCGGTATGGTTTGCGCTCGGAGCTCTGTTCGCTCTTATAACGTCGCTTATAAAGCCCGAATGGTGGTGGCTGCAGCTTATTGTCTTCGTTGTCGTATCCGCCGTCTCGCTTGCGCTTACAAGACCGCTTGCAAAAAAGCTGTTAAGTAAAAACAAGACGAGGATCAACGCGGACAGATTTATAGACGAAGAAGGCGTCGTTGTGCAGCGCATAAACAACGTATTAGGCGAAGGACAGGTAAAATCCAAAGGTACGGTATGGTCCGCACGGTCCGAGGATGACGGCGTTATAATAGAAGAAGGAGCGCACGTAAAGATCAAACGTATCGAAGGTGTGAAAGTTATAGTAACTGAAATAAGAAAGGAAGAAGAATCATGAAATTAGCAGCTGTTTTACTCGCGGTAAATTACGTACCGTACGTAGTCATAGCCGTACTCGTAATAGTTTTACTGCTCGTGCTCGTATCCTGCATCAAAGTCGTACCGCAGTCAAAAGCGTACGTTATTGAAAGACTCGGAATGTACAGATCGACCTGGCAGACCGGACTTCATTTCAAACTGCCGATAATCGAACGCATATCAAAGAT
>JAEEGW010000226.1 GCA_016280525.1 Clostridiales bacterium | reverse complement strand
GCATCTCAGTTTACCTATGTTTTCGATAAGCTGCCAGACCAGTAAAACGCCTAAGGCGATAAGAACGTAAACGGCGCTTCCCGCAACGATCTCCGGTACGCCCATCACCGGTCACCTCTTTTCTTTATCAATAGTTTTTCCTCGTTTCTTTTTGTAAAATATTTAATTTGCCGTATATCTGAATTTGAATCTTCCGCCCGGGGCGGCGTCGCCCAGAGTGTAGAAGTCCATTATATCGCCGTCCGCGGAGTTGTCCGCCCATTTGAAGTCGAGCGTGAATCCGCCGTCGCCGAGCCCGAGCATGCCGCGCGGTATTTTTACCGTAAGCACGTTTCCTTTGGCGCTGTATTCGACCTCTCCGACCTTCTCCGTATCAAATCCGTTTCCGGTGAACGCTTCAAGTATCGCGGTCTTTTCGTCCGACGGCGAGGTTTTATTGAGAACAAATTCATACGTCTCCCAGCTCTTTTCGCCCGCACCCGCGTCTATATAAAGTCTCATCCAGTTTTCGTCCGTGTACGGCGTTATATTATCCACGCAGCGGACCATGAAATAAACGTTATCCTTATCGCGGGCGACTTTTGCGTCGTATATATCGTTTCTGCCGGATTCGTCCTTATATTTATATCTTTCACCCGAGCCGGCTTTGTAATAACCCAAAGCGGAGCGTTTGCCCGTGTTGCCGGGGTATGAATTGTATTCCGGCAGAACGTCCGCCCACTGGCCGAAGCCGCCGTAAATATCGACCGTTTTTTCGGAAGACGCTTCCGGCAGTTTGTTTACGCCCTTGTATCTTCTTATGAAGTTGACCATCTGGTAGTAATAATGGTCTTTGAGCTTACCTTTAGTCGGCTCTATGTCGCGGCTGCGCAGATCGTCAAACTGGTCTGCGAAAGCGTTTTCTATAGGCGTGTTGCCGCTGTTTGCCGGCGGCCAGCTCTCCTGCCTTATGGCGACCCACTCGTTCCATCCGGTTATGAATATGAATTTCGGGTCGACTTCAAGCGCGTATTCGAACTGCTCCGCGAAGTTCGCGCCGTAAAGCACGGCGTCCTCGCGTGTGTCGTATCCGTTTGACGTATACGTTCTGTCCGTGACGTTTTTGCCGTTCATGGCGGTGAGCTTGTGCGTTTTCCAGTTGTGGTTCTGCGCGACGCCGACGGTGATCTCCTCTATTTCCGTATCTCTCATTTTTTCCTTGAAGGTCGCCTGAGGATAAACGGACAGCCAGCCCCACTGGTTCGCGCCTGACTGCTTTGCGGTATAGTCCGGGAATCCCTCTCTGTAAGTGAAATATTTATATATTTCCTTCTGCGTCTCGTCCTTGCGGTCAAGGCACGATCTGTACGCTATCATAAGAGGCTTGCCGTCCCACATGGTCCACGAATCCGGGTACCATTCGGCTTTGTATATGTTTTTATAAAGCTCCACGAGCTGCGTTCTCGCGCCGTCCGTCGGACCGAACGGCAGCATGAACGTAACGGTTGGCGCCTTGACGCCGTCAACTCTTGCCTCGTGGAAGACTTTCATCATCTTCTTTGCGGTCTGAAGCCACGTGAACGCGCCGTTGGTGTTGTCGCATATAACGCAGTCGACCCCGGCGTCCGCTAACAGCTCCGCCTGGTGACGCAGGACCCATTCGTCGTTTCCGCTGTAATAGCCGTATATCGGCTCGTTCCAGAAATGATAGTTCGCCGTTCCCCAGCGGGAATCTCTGTAATTGTTTATATCTATATCCGGATATTTGTCGAGTATCTCCTGGTTGTTGTACGCCTGGACGCTCTCCGCAAAAGTTCCGTGCCACGGGGAGTAGAAAATGCCGACGGTCTTGTTTTCGCGCACGTCGCCTACGTCTTCATTTGTCAGAAGCGTTCTGCCGAGCCCGTCTGTACCGACAAGAAGGCTTGCGTCGACCGTTTTTATATCTGTAACGTTTCCGTCCTCGTCCTTTTGTATCTCGCTGTTATCAAGCGCGGGGTCGTACGTCTCTGCCTCCGTTACCTCCTCGGTCGTCTCCGGCTCGGTCACGGCAACCGTCGTGTTTTCCGCCGTTTCGGCAGGCTTGTCCGCGCAGGCGGAGAGCGCCGGAATGATCATCAAAAAGCACAAAACAAGTGCTAAAAATCCGTATTTTTTCATTTTTCGTCCTTTTATTACAAATATTCGTATCGGTTAAATTTTATCATACAAATTTAAACTTGTCAAGTATTGACTTTGTGCAATTCTTTTGCTATTATATAACTATGAAAAAACAAAACCCGTATCCGTACTCCGATACGAACAAACGGTATCAAACGTTTGAATATTTTATGCGGCGGACATACGGCAAAAAATGTGCAAAACTGCCCGTGGACATAGGCTGCACCTGTCCGAACATAGACGGGACAAAAGGCTTTGGCGGCTGTATATACTGCTCCGCAAGAGGCGCGGGGGATTTTGCCGCGCCGTCCTCCTTATCCGTGACGGAGCAGCTTGACAAAGCTGCGGAGATGATAAAAGGCAAGTGGGGGGAGACGGGTTACATCCCGTACTTTCAGGCGCACACGAACACGTACGGCGACCCGGAGTTTTTAAAGCGGAAATACGAGGAAGCCGCGGCGTATCCCGGCGCGGTGGGCATCAGCATCGCCACGCGCGCGGACGCGCTTGACGAAAAAATACTTGAAATACTGACGGAACTGAATACAAAGACCGACGTTTACGTTGAACTCGGTTTACAGACTTCGTCCGATCAAACGGCGGCGCTGATAAACCGCTGTATGAAAACGGAGGAATTCGTAAAAGGCTGCGAAGCTTTGGAAAAAACCGGCGTCAGACGGTGCGTGCACATAATAAACGGACTGCCGGGTGAGGACGAAGAGCAAATGATCGATACGGCGAAATTCGTCGCTTCTCTTCTGCCGGATATGGTGAAGATACATATGCTTTATATAGTGCCCGGCACTAAAGCCGCGCGGATGTATGAGGACGGTGAGCTTCCGCTTCTGTCGCGGGAGGAATACGTGAGCATAACGGCAAAGCAGCTTACGTACCTGCCGCAAAAGACGGTCATAGGCAGGCTGACCGGGGACGCGCCGCTCTCCGAGCTTATAGCTCCCGAATGGACGCGCAAAAAGGTAGTAGTGTTAAACGAGATAGACAAATATATGGCAAATAACGATCTGTGGCAGGGAAAGGAATTCAAATGAAAAAGATAATACTTTTTATATCGTCAATTTTAACGATCTTATGCGTTGCCTGCACGTCGTTACCGGAGGAGAGCGCGACCGTGACGGACGCGACAACTGCCGCAGCAGTTACCGAAACGGAAACGGAGACCGAAACGGCAACGGAAGAGGTGACAGAGCCTGAGGAAGAGGTCGTTTTGCCGGATTATTACGTGGATTTCAGCGACGAAAAAAACGCGTTTTCCTGCTCAAATCTGTATAACGTTACGACGGAATACGTCGGGACAGGTTTGAAAGTCAATTTCCTGCCGTCCGGCGACAACCCCGATCCGACGTACTGCTTCGATCCGTATATGACCTTGCCTCTGCCGGAGGGAAAATTCAGCATTGACGACTATCCGTATTTCGTTATGTTTCTTTACACGAGCCGCGACGATATGCAGGGCGATATAAGATACAAGACGGAAAGCGTACACAACCCCGCGTCGTATCCGACGTACCGCTTCTCTTACGGCGGCACGGGCGAGCGGAAAATAATACTCGATCTGCAGGAAAGCGTCGTTTTGTTCATAGCCGCCGACGACAAACCGGTGGAGGGCAATTACACGGATCTGCGGATGGATATGTTTGAAAACAACGCGAACACGACGGACACGTTTATAATCTATTCCTACGCGTTTTTCAAAACGGAAGAGGAGGCGGAAGCGTTTGAGGGCATTAAGAGCAAGGGCGAAAAGCAAACGGAGCTGCCGGATCTTTCCGCTTATTACAAAGGCGTTGAATTCACGGCGCCCGATAGCAAATACAAGCCCAAAAAACTGCTTTACTGCTTTGACAACGCTTATGAGTTCACCGCGGCAAAGCTGAAGGACAACGGCTACGGCGGCGTTGTGACAAACGTAAGATTCGCGCAGGACTATCTGCAGAACGACAAAGAGTTTGAGATACTTAAAAACGCGTTTGACAAATCTCACGGCATAGGTCTTCACGTATGGATCTACGACGAATACCAGTGGCCGAGCGGCAAAGCGTTCGGGCAGGTTTTAAAGGATCACGACGAATATGAGGCGACGGGCATCGAGCTTATAAAGCTTGAGGGCAGCGGCGATATAAACTACACTCTGCCGGATAATTATATAAAGATCGCCGGCGCGGACCTCGTATCAAACGGCAAAACTACCCCGCTTGAGACGGACGGAAAACGTATAGCCGCGAAAAACAGCGGAAAATACACCGTTTACGTGTACGCAAGGCGCGTTACGAATCAGAAAAAAGAGGATCCGGCGGACTTCTCCACCCTGCGCGACGTGGACCTGCTTAATCCCGACGCGGTAAAGCGTTTTCTTTATCTGACTTACGAAAAATATAAAGACAAATTGGGCGACACCTTTGATTACGTTGAGGCTTTCTTTACGGACGAGCCGCAGCTCGGAAACCGCGATATGAAAAACTACGTGGTGTGGACGGACAGGATGCCGGAGAAATTCAAAGAGATGCACGGCTATGATATTGAAGAGAATTTATACTCTCTCTACGCCGGAAATACGGATCACGACAGGCTCGTGAGAGTCAATTTCTACCAAACCGTTTCCGAGTTGTTCCGCGTATCGTATTTTGAGCAGATAGCAAAATGGTGTGAGCAAAACGGCGTTTTGTCCTCCGGGCATCTGCTGTTTGAGGAAAACATACAAAGGCAGATAGAGACGTACGGCGGCGACTTTATGCAGCTGTGCGGCGCAATGGGCATACCGGGCGGCGACGTTTTACAGATAGAACCGGACAGACTGCTTGGCAAAGGTACGGACATAGGCAATTTCATGGGGCTGAAATACGTATCGTCCGCGGCGAAGAACGCGGGCAAGCAGAAGGTACACCTTGAATTCACGCCGTCCGCGGTCGCGGGCGCGCCGTTCTTCGCCGAGCCGGGCAAATACACTATAGCCGGCGCGACGCTGACGTCGCTTTTCGGAGCGAACACTTACACCGTTATATGCGGCGACAGCGACATTCCGGCAAAAGATCTGCAGAAATTCACGGATTACGTCGGCAGGATAAACGTACTGCTCGATACGGCTTACACGACGTCCGAGATAGGCGTGTTCTACCCCGTGGACGCGGTGAGAGCCGCGTATACGGCGACGGGGACGCACTTTGACTATAACGGCTCTGACGAGGCGGCGAAAATCAACCGCCTTATGCAGGACACGTGTTACGACATACTCCGCGCAGGATACGATTTTACCGTGCTTGACGCTCAGAGCGTTGCAAGATCGACGGTTTCCGGCGGCAAAATGAAGATAGGCGCGGGCGAATATTCGCTCATTGTCATGCCGTCCGTCAGCGTTATAAGCTGCGACGCGCTTGAAAAGTTAACTGATTTTGAAGCGTCCGGCGGTAAAATAATATGGCTTGACTGCATGCCGAAAACGTGCGACAACGTAAACGAGACCGCGCGTTTCAACACGCTTAAATCAAAGCTCGTCGGCGTTTATACCGGAAACGTCAAAAACGCGATAGCGGAAAAATACGACACGCCTATGCACGCAAGGATAAAATCCGGCGTGTTCATATCAGAATACAAACGGGAAGACGATAACAAGACGGTCGTATATCTTGCAAATTCAACGAACAGCGTAAAGACGGTAACGCTCGGCGACGGATACGAAAAGTATTATATATACGACCCGTACGACTGCACGGTCACGGAGGCAAGCGGTCAGAGCGCCGTAAAGATAGAAAAATACAGGGCGGTCCTCATAGTCCGCTGAATCCCGTTTTACAAAAAACTAATAATAAGGAGAAAATCATGAAAACCGTAAAAGACAAATATCTGGTCGTAGGCGCCGATTTCGCGGGCTTCCCTCTTAAAGAGGTAGTGGTCGAGCACCTGCGCAAAAAAGGCTGGAAAATAACGGATCTGGGCGTAACGAAGGACAGCGACCCGGCTGATACGGAGAATATGTTCCACCGCGTGGGGCTTCGCGTCGGCGCGCAGATATCCGAGGGGAATTTTGAGCGCGCGCTGCTTTTCTGCGGCACGGGCATGGGGATACACATAGCGGCAAGCAAATGCCCGCACGTGCACGCCGGCGTCGTTGAAAGTCTGCCCGCCGCCACGAGAGCGATAACCGGCAACGGCGTAAACGTCCTTGCGATGGGCGCGTTTTACGTGGCTCCGCAGACCGCGTGCGACATTGCCGACTCATACCTTTCAAATTCGCTCGGCTCCGGCTGGGAATGGTGGCATAATTTTTACGAATTCCACAAGCTTGCAATAGACGAGCTTGAAGCGTTTGATTACGAGGAATACAAGAAAAACGGCTTTAAAATGAAGCATCTCGGCGATTACGAGCTTACGCTCGATTTTGACAAAAAACAGGATTAATATAATAACGACAGCATAAAAATACATTGACATTTATAAAAGAATGTGGTATTATTTATAACATGAAAAAGTTTTTATGCTTTATTTTCGCTATTGCCTTTGCGCTCGCCTGTTTTGCGGCAGGTGTGTCGGCTTCGTCCGGCAGTCTTATATACAGCGACTGCGGCGACCACTGCGAGGTGTCCGGCTACGACGGGACCCCGTCCGGCGTTCTTGATATACCGAAAACGGCTTATATAGGCGGCAGGACGCTTCCCGTTACGGCTGTGTGTCCGTTTGCATTTTCAAACTGCGGCAAGATAACCGGCGCGGTCATACCGGACGGAGTGATAAATATAGGCGACAGCGCGTTTTCCTGCTGTACCGAGCTTAAAAGCGTTTCTTTACCTGCGACGTTAGAAAAAATAGGCGACGACGCGTTTTTAGGCTGCGTTAAGCTTACGGGGATAACCGTTCCGTCAAGCATAAAGACCGTGGGCAAGCGGGCTTTCGCACAGTGTGAAAGTCTTACGTCCGCAAAGATTGAGGGCGGCACCGTAACTTTGAGCGAGGGTATATTCGCAGGATGTGTAAAGCTGTCCGAGGTCAGACTGCCGAACAGTCTGCGCACGGTAGGCGGCTTTGCGTTCAGCGGCTGCACCGCTCTAAAAAAACTCACCGTGCCGGACGGCGTGCTGTTTGTCGGCGAGAACGCCTTCCGCGACTGCACCGGACTTGAAAGCGTGATATTCCCGGACAGCATATCGTCGCTCGGCGACTGTCTGTTCTTAGGCTGCGGCGGACTTAAGACCGTTTATTTCAAAGGGAGCGCCGCAAAATGGGAAAAGCTGAGCGAAAATCAGACGGGTTTTCCCTCCGGCGTGCGGATAATAACGGATTTCAGCGGCGTTGTCCCGGGCGACTGTGATGGCGACGGCGACCTTACGAACAAAGATATAGTCCTGCTTTTCAGAGGCATAACCGGCGGCGTATCCGACCTTTCCGTATACGATTTCAATCAGGACGGCGACGCTGACAACAAAGACGTTGTTGCTCTGTTCAGGTACGTGAGCAAATAATATAAAGTTAATAAAGGAGAAAACGGTATGTATTCATTTCCCATAGGCGTAATGGTGGATTCCTTCCGCCTCCCGATAAGAGACGCCATAAAAAAAGCGGCTGAGATAGGCGCAAAAGGTTTGCAGATGTACGCCACGTCAGGCGAAAACTCGCCGGAGAACTTAAAAGGCGAAAAAAGAAAAGAGCTGCTTGACTACGTAAAATCAAACGGCCTTGTGTTCTCCGCAATATGCGGCGACCTGGGACGCGGATTCGGTCACGCAGAGCTTAACCCCGGCTTGATAGAAAAATCAAAGCGCATACTCGACCTTGCAAAGGATCTTGAAACGGACGTCGTTACGACTCACATCGGCGTCGTGCCGGGCGATCCCGGTCACGAAAGATATAAAATAATGCAGGACGCCTGCCGTCAGCTCGCGGAATACGCGGATTCAATCGGCTCGCATTTCGCCGTTGAGACGGGTCCTGAGACGTCGGAGGTTTTAAAAGGCTTCCTTGACAGCCTTGACTCAACCGGCGTAAGCGTGAATTTAGACCCGGCGAACCTCGTTATGGTAACGGGAGACGACCCGGTAAAAGCCGTTTTCAACCTAAAAAAATACATAGTCCACACCCACGCAAAGGACGGGCTGATGCTTCATAAAACAAACCCGGAATACATATACGGCGTAACGCCCGCGCCCGAGGACATAGCGGGGATATCGTTCTTCCGCGAGGTGCCGTTAGGCGAAGGCGGCGTAGGCTTCCCGACGTACTTGAAAGCGCTTGAAGAAATAGGCTACAAAGGCTTTTTGACGATAGAGCGCGAGGCGGGAGACGACCCGGCAAAAGATATAGGCATGGCAGTTGAATTTCTTAAGAAAACCATAAGGGAGAATTAAATTATGAAAAAAACGAGAGTTGGCGTAATTGGCACCGGCGGCATAAGCCACTGGCACATGAAGGGCTATAAAGAGCTTGAGGCTGAAGGCAGAGTCGAGCTCGCGGCATGCTGCGATATAGACGAAAAAAAGCTTGACGAATTTGCCGAAAAATACGGCTTCCCGAAGAAATATACAAACGCGGAAGAAATGATGAAAAACGAGCAGCTTGACTGCGTGAGCGTCTGCGTATGGAACAGCGCGCATAAGGACTGCACGATAGCCGCGCTGCGCGGCGGCGCAAACGTCCTCTGCGAAAAACCCATGGCGCTGAATGCAGCCGAGGCGCAGGAGATGGCGGACGAGGCGAAAAAAACCGGCAAGCTTTTGCAGCTCGGTTTCGTACGCCGCTTCGGTGAGGACGCGGACACCGTCAAAAAGCTCGTTGCTGACGGCACTTTCGGCGACATTTACTACGCAAAAGCGACTTATCTGCGTCAGAACGGCTGCCCGGGCGGCTGGTTTGGTGATAAAGAATTCTCCGGCGGCGGTCCGCTGATAGATTTAGGCGTGCACGTAATAGACCTGACGAGATATTTGGCCGGCAATCCGAAGCCCGTGACGGCTTTCGGCGTGACGTACGACAACTTAGGTATGCACCGCGCGGAAAGCGAGCTGGGCTGGGTCGTCGATCAGGGCGAGCATCCCTACACGGTTGAAGACCTCTGCGCCGCGATGATCCGCTTTGACAACGGCTTGACGCTGTCTATCGAAGCGAGCTTCAACCTCAATATCGAAGGCGACGTCGGCGACGTTCAGCTGTTCGGCACAAAAGCCGGAACTTCCGTCAATCAGATGCGTGTCTTAACTACGAAAGACGGCAAATTCATAACCTTTACCCCCGAAGGCGAGCATTCGTTCCGTTTCGAGCCGGCGTTCGTCTCCGAGATAATAGGTTTCGTTGACGCCGCCGAGGGCAAGCGCGAATGTCTGGCGCCCGCGGAGGACGGCGTATGGCTTATGAAGATAATTGACGCTGTATACGAGTCGGCAAAGACCGGCGTAAGCGTGGAAATAAAATGAGGATAGTAATAAAAGTAGGAACGTCAACGCTCGCTCACAAAACGGGCAGGCTTAACATAAGGCAGACGGAAAAACTCGCGAAAGTGCTTTCTGACCTGAAAAATTCCGGCAACGAGATACTGCTCGTATCATCCGGCGCTATCGGAATGGGCGTGGGAAAGCTGTCTTTACCGGAACGCCCGACGGATATTCCCACAAAGCAGGCGGCGGCGGCCGTCGGCCAGTGCGAGCTGATGTACGTTTACGACAAGCTCTTCGGCGAATATCATCACAACGTGGCGCAGATACTTCTGACCGCTGACGATTTTGAAGATGAAACAAAGTACGAAAACTTTTCAAATACGTTAAACAGACTGCTGCAGTTAGGCGCTTTGCCGATAATAAACGAAAACGACACGGTGTCGACCGCGGAGCTCGGCATAGGAGATAACGACACGTTATCCGCGCTCGTAGCGATAGGCGCAAAGGCGGATCTTCTCGTGCTGCTGTCCGACATAGACGGGTTATACACCGCCGATCCGCACAAGGACAAAAGCGCCGAGCTCATACCCACGGTATCGGATATGGACGGGTATATAATGAGCTTAGGCGAGGGATCGTCCACTTCTCTCGGCACGGGCGGCATGAAGACGAAGCTGTCCGCGGCTTCTCTTGTCACAAAGCGCGGCATAGATATGGTGATATGCAACGGCGCAAAGCCGGAGGCGCTTTACGATATATGCGAGGGAAAGCCGGTCGGCACGCGCTTTACGGGTAAAAAACAATGACCACACAGCAAATGCTGGCGCTTGCAAAAAAAGCGTCGTATTCCGCGCCGTCGCTTACGACGGATATAAAAAACGCGGCGATATATAAAATGGCGGATTGCATCAGAGCGCACGGCGATCTGATACTTAAAGCAAACGCCGAGGACGTGGAAGCGGCGCAGAACAAGCTCTCCGCGTCCATGCTAGACCGCCTGCGCCTTGACGAAAAGCGCATAAAGGGTATGACGGACGGTATGGAAGCCGTCGCTTCCCTGCCCGATCCCGTAGGCGTGATACTGTCAGAAAACACGCGCCCGAACGGTCTTAAAATAACGAAAAAGACGGTGCCGCTCGGCGTCGTCGCGATAATTTACGAAAGCCGCCCGAACGTAACGTCTGACGCGGCGGTGCTCTGCTTCAAATCGTCAAACGTCTGCGTTCTGCGCAGCGGAAGCGACTGCTACCGCTCGGCAAAAGCGATAGTGGAAGCGATGCGCGAGGGGTTAAGACTTTGCGGCATACCGGAGGATTTTATAAATCTCGTCCCCGACGCTTCGCGTCAGAGCGCAAACGAGCTTATGAAAGCAAACGGCTTCGTTGACGTACTCATCCCGCGCGGCGGCAAAGGACTTATACAGAGCTGTTTACAGAATTCAACTATCCCGTGCATAGAAACGGGAACGGGTATATGTCACGTATATATTGACAAAGCCGCGGATCAGGCAAAGGCGCTTGACATCGTGCATAACGCAAAAACGTCTCGCCCGTCCGTCTGCAACGCCGCGGAGGTCTGCCTTGTTGACCGCGCGATAGCAGCCGAATTTCTGCCGAAGCTGAAAGAGCGGCTCTCAAACGTAGAGCTGCGGCTCGACACCGAAGCGGCGACGATGATCGACGGCGTACCCGCAGGCGAGCTTGATTTCGATACGGAATTTCTTGATTATATAATGGCTGTAAAGATCGTTGACGGAGTTGAAGAAGCCGTATCACACATCGCGGCGCATTCAACGCATCACAGCGACGCGATAGTGACGGAAGACAAGGCGGCGGCGGAGTATTTCCAAAACAACGTGGACAGCGCGGCGGTCTACGTAAACGCGTCAACGCGCTTTACGGACGGCGGCGAATTCGGGCTCGGCTGTGAAATGGGGATTTCAACG
>JAEEGW010000225.1 GCA_016280525.1 Clostridiales bacterium | reverse complement strand
GTCTTCTTGACGGATTCGAGAACGGGCTCATAGTTGAACGGAACAACGCTTCTGGCGTCTATAACGTCGCAGGTGATGCCGTATTTCTCTTCAAGTATCTGTGCCGCGTCAAGCGCTCTGTAAAGCGTTGCGCCAACGGTAAGGATCGTAAGATCTTTGCCTTCCTTGCGGAATGCGCATTCGCCTATCGGTACTTCGTAGTAGCCTTCCGGCACGCCTTCCTTGACGAATTTTTCGGGCATATCGTATATCTTCTGGCTCTCGAAGAACACTACCGGGTCGGTACCCGCAAGCGCGGAGTTCATAAGACCCTTCGCGTCGTACGGAGTTACCGGGAATACGACCTTGAGTCCCGGGATGTGAGCGCAGAGAGCCGTCCAGTCCTGGCTGTGCTGTGCGCCGTACTTGTTGCCTACCGGTACGCGGAGGACAACAGGCATCTTAAGTCCGCCGGCGGACATTGACTGCCATTTTGCCATCTGGTTGAATATCTCGTCGCCTGCGCAGCCTATAAAGTCGGCGTACATAAGCTCAACTATAACGCGGCCGCCTGCCATTGCGTAGCCTGTCGCGGTGCCGCAGATAGCGGATTCGGATATAGGCGAGTTGAACAGTCTGTGGTACGGAAGAGCTTCCGTAAGTCCTCTGTATACGCCGAACGCGCCGTTCCAGTCACGGACGTCTTCGCCGTAGGCGATGAGGGTAGGATCCTCATAGAATTTGTCGAATATAGCTTCAAACAGACCGTCTCTGATGTTGTAAGCCTTCATCTTGGAAACGGGGTTGCCGTCCTTATCCAGATAATAACGGTTCTGACCGGCTATCTTCTTGACTCTTTCGTTTTCTTCCTTGGGCATTCTGACTTCAACGGGACGCTCGTCCATCTTGGCTATATGCTGGTTCGAGAACATCATGTTTTCAAGGAACAGCGGGTCTTTCTTGTAATCGGTGAACGGAGCGATCTCCGGATCGGAAGCGAGCATGAACATTCTGTGGTTTCTGTCAACGACAGCGTCATGGACTTTCTTGATCTCTTTTTCGGTCGCTACGCCGGCGTCGATGATCTGCTGCGGGAATACCTTGAGCGGATCGAGAGCGCGCCAGAGTTCCTCTTCCTCGGGCGTTCTGTAAGTGAGAACGTCGGAGGTGGAGTGACCGCCGAGACGGTAGGTGACGACGTCCAGAAGAACGGGGCCCTTGCCTTCTTTTAAGAGCTTCATCTTACGTCTGTAAGCGTCGATGATCGCGAGCGGGTTCCAGCCGTTGATCCTTTCGGCGTTGAGCTGGTTCTGTGCGATGCAGCCGAGTCTTGCGAGATCGCCGTATGCCATCGTTTCGCCCTTGGTCTGACCGCCCATGCCGTAGTGGTTGTTGTTGAAGTTGAATATGATCGGGAGTCCGCCCTTGTAGCCGTCTTCCCACAGCTCGTTGAACTGGTCCATTGCCGCAAAGTTCATAGCCTCGAATACGGGGCCGCGTCCCGCGGCGCCGTCGCCTGCGTTGGCAACGACTATACCGTCACGCTTGTTGCATTTCTTGTAAAGCGCAACACCTGTTGCTATCGGACCCGCGCCGCCGACTATGGCGTTGTTCGGGAATATGCCGAACGGCAGGAAAAACGCGTGCATCGAGCCGCCGAGACCGCGGGAGAATCCCATGTTCTTTGCGAACAGCTCGCACATAAGACCGTACATGAAGTAATCTCTTGCAAGATCCTTTACGTTCTTAGCGGTGGAGTATTTCTTTACGACTTCGTACTGCATGCCGCCGTCGTATTCTTCCATTATCTTGGTAAGCTCTTTATCGGAGAGCTTTTTGATAGCGGACATAGCTTTTGCTATGACTTCGTGGTGAGAGCGGTGAGTACCGAAAATGAAATCGTTTACGCCGAGCTCGTAAGCCTGACCGACGGCCGTAGCTTCTTCACCTAAAGCAAGGTGAGAGGGTCCGGGATACGTGAATTTTCTCTCGTTGTATTCGCCCTTTTTCTTAAGAGCAAGCAGCATTTCCTCAAATTCGCGGATGGCTACCATATCGGCATACATTCCGAGGAAATCTTCCTTTGAAAAATTGTCTTTCTCATCGGCAACAGTCTTGTTGTATTCGCAGACCTTTATATCTTTGAATTTGATCGTGCGTTTTTTGAACTGATCCTTTGGATTGACAAGCATTGACTTAGGCATTGTTGTTCTCTCCTTATATTATAAATTTTATTCAAATAATGCTTCACGTATTATTTCGCAAACCGTCGGATGCGGGAATACGATCTCTTTGAGGTTGTCCACGGTCATTTCGGTCTCAATCATCATCGCGCCGCCGTAGATAAGCTCCGCGGCGTAGTTGGCGATAAGATGAACGCCTATGACTCTGTTGTACTTCTTGTCTATTATGACTTTGCAGATGCCGTCTCCGCCTTCGTTTTCGGCAAGATAACGTCCGCTGTACGCCATTGACAGTTTTTTGACCTCTATATCATAGCCTTTCGCTTTCGCGGAAGCTTCGGTCTCGCCTACGCAGCCTACCTCGGGGTTCGTGTAGATGACGGACGGGATGGCGTTGTATCTCATTCTGTCCTTTTTGCCCAAGATATTGTTTACGGCGACCTCGCCTTCACGGTACGCGGTGTGGGCAAGCATGATCTTGCCGTTTATATCACCCGCGGCGTAGAGGCCGGGTATGCTGGTCTTCATGTATTCGTCGGTGACTACGGCGCCGCGCTCCATAACGGGATTCAGCGTCTCAAGTCCGTAGCCCTGCGTAACGGCGCGGCGGCCGATGGAGCAGAGGACCTTGTCAGCCGGCGCGATCTCGACCTTGCCGTCCGGCGTCTCAAACTGTACGCCTTCGGGAAGAATTGCCGTGACCTTGCAGCCGAGGTTGAATTTGATGCCCTTCGCTTTGTAGTTGTTAAGCAGTATCTTTGAAATATCCGCGTCTGTCGGTCCGGCTATGTGGTCAAGCATCTCAACGATGGTGACCTCGGAGCCGACGGAGTTGTAATATGACGCCATTTCAAGACCGATTACGCCGCCGCCGATGACGACGAGCTTCTTCGGGATCTCGGTAAGATCAAGGATCTCGCGGTTGGTCATTACAAAGCCTGTTTCATACAGTTCGCGCAGACCGGGGATGGGCGGCATAACGGGCATCGAACCGGTGCAGAGAAGCAGGTTCGTACCGCAGTAGGTCTTGCCGTCGGCCTCGACCTTGAAGCCCTCGGCGTCTTTGCCTAAAATCTTGCCGTCCGCCATTACGACGGTCGTGCCGGCGTGCTTTTCCTGCGCGCCGATGCCGGAAACGAGCGTTTTGACTACTTTGTTCTTGCGGGCGACGACAGCCTTCTGGTCTATGCTGCTGCCGGTGACGGCTACGCCGTACTTATCGCCGTGCTTCGTGTAGTCGTATATCTTTGCGGAATAGAGCAGAGCTTTGGACGGGATGCAGCCTTCGTTTAAGCATACGCCGCCGAGCGCCCTTTTCTCTATAAGAACGGTCTTTAAACCGCCCTGGGAAGCGCGCAGAGCCGCGTTGTAGCCCGCGGGGCCTCCGCCTAAGATTATCAGATCAAAATTTTCCATATAAGCACCTCTTATTTGCAGAGCAGCAGAGAGAAGTTCTCAAGCGCAGTGCAGAGATCCTTTAAGAATCTGGAGGCGGGAGCGCCGTCTACGGCTCTGTGGTCGTAAGTGAGCGAAAGCGCCATTGCCTGATACGGTTTCATCTCGCCGTTTACGACTTTTACTCTCGTCGTGATCGTGTTTACGCCTAAGATGCCCGTCTGAGGCGGATTGATGACCGGCGTAAAGGATTCTATACCGAAGGAACCGAGGTTGGAGATCGTGAAGGAAGCGCCCTTCATCTTGTCGGGAGCAAGCGTGCCCGCCTGAGCGGCCTTTGCAAGCTCTTTCGCTTCTTTGGATATTTCGGCAAGCGTCTTCTTGTCCGCGTTCATGATCGTCGGAACGAGAAGTCCCTTTTCGGTGTCAACGGCAACGCCCAGGTGAACGCCGCTGAACTTACGCAGAACGTCGCCCTCAAGCAGATGAGCGTTCAGATTTGCGTGTTCGGGTTTCGCGAGTATTCTTGATACTGCGTAAAGGATTATGTCGTTTAAGGTGATGTTCGGCAGACCGAGCGTCTCTGCGTTTGCTTTGAGCTTCGCGCGGAACGCCATGATCTCCGTAGCGTCGAATGAAGAGGTGTTGGTGAGCTGAGCGGTGGTCGCAAGAGAATTGAGCATATTCTTTGCGATAGCGCGGCGTACGCCGGACATCTTTTCGTCAACGTATTCGGCTTTTTCTTCCGCCTTTGCGGGAGCAGCTGCGGCGGGAGCCGCGGGCTTGTCTATATCCGCAACGGAGAACTTGCCGCCTATGCCGGAACCGGCTTCGCCTGCGAAGGCGCCTGCCGCCGCGTAGGTCGCGCTCGGGCCGTTTTCTATAAGGCGTCTTACGTCCGCCTCACAGACTCTGCCTTCCGCGCCGGTCGGAGTTGCGAATCTGTAATCCACGCCTGCCTTCTTTGCAAGCGCTTTTGCGCGCGGAGAAGCGAAAACTTCGCCTTCGGGCGCTTTTACCGGAGCAGCTTCTGCAGCGGGTGCGGGAGCGGCTGCCGGAGCTTCAGCCTTCGGAGCTTCCGCGGCAGGAGCGGGAGCCTCTGCCTTGGGAGCGTCTGCTCCTTTGAGCATATCGGGTAAAAACTCTTTTGTTGACTCACCGGGGTTGCCTATGACCGCAATGTTGGTCATTATCGGTATCTCCGCGCCTTCTTCAAAGAAGACGTCGATCAGAGTACCCGACGCGGGAGCCGGCTCGTCTGTGGTGGTTTTGTCAGTTTCGTAGGTGAAAAGAATCTCACCTTCCTTGACTTCCTCGCCCTTTTTCTTGTGCCACTCTGTCAGTATGCAGCTTTCGACCGAAATACCGACGTTAGGCATCAATACGGGTGTTGCCATAAGTCATTCCTCCTGTTTTGATAAACACATATGTGTTTTTATTTACATACAGTATTATAATATAAAAATTAGGAAAATTTATCAAGCGCGTTATGTAAAAATTGTTATATAAAATGTTGAAATATTTTGCGCAGAGTCGTAGGGGACGGCGCCTCGACGACCGGTTCGCAAGGGAGGGGGCCACTCCTTTCGAGTGAAGAGTGAATAGTGAATAGTGAATAGTGAAGAGTGAATAGTGAAGAGTGAAGAGGTAGGGAGTCGCTTCGCGACGTGTTATGGTGGGTTTCCCACCCCTCAAGGCGCTACGCGCCACCCCCCATACCCCCCTGTCCCCTCCCGCAATCTCCAAAGAGATTGATGGGGTGCGGAGATTGTAGGGGCGACCATTGGTCGTTCGTTTAAAATAATAAAGAAGAAATAAGAAAGAATAAAGAATAAAAATCGGTGTCCCTTCGGGACGAATTGTGGTGGGTTTCCCACCCCTCAAGCTCGGCTTCGCCGAGAACCCCCCATACCCCCCTGTCCCCTCCCACAGATTAAAAATCTGAGGGGGTGCAAACAGTAGGCGCGCGGGGCGTGAGGGGGGGACGCCCGCGCGCGCAGCTAAAGCTGCATAATAATGAAGACGTCGGCGTTGCCGACTAATGATGCCGTGCTATCCGCGAACCCCCAAAGCTCACAAGTTCGCTTCGGGGAACCCCGTCGCACTAATGATGCCGGCGACGTTGTCGCCTAATGATGCGAAGTCGCCCTCTTTCCTTAATTAGCCCGCGTGAACCTCCACCGCTATAAGCAGCGGGGAACCCCGCGTTAGCGGGCGACTTCATTCGGGCACGTTGTGCCCGCTGGGGGGAAGAGGGGGTTTGGGGGGGGATTGAGGGGTGGGACCACCCAAATGCGGCGTAAGCCGCGCAGATTGTCCCGTAGGGACACCTTAACGCGCGCAGCGCATTTCACGTGCGGAGCACATTTCACTCGCCGGAGGCGAATTTCACGTCCGAAGGACATTTCACTAAAAAAAGCTGCCGAAGCAGCTTTTTTATACTTTATTCCGGTCTTTCGTCTTTCGGTCTGATCGTGCCGGCGCCTACCGGGTATGTTTCATCCGGATAGTCGGCGTCTTTGCCTTCCTGATCGGCGTAGTGGATGTCGTTTCTTATATCGTAAGAATCAAGATCCTTTATCGTGTTGCCGTGTGTGAGGTCAACGTCAGTGTGATATTCGCCCCAGTAATCCGTTACGCAGTAGAACGGGTCGGCAAAGTATCTTGCGACGGTCGGGTTCTTGTAGTTTTCGTTGTTCGCGTAACCTGCGGAATAGTTGAGCTGTACGTTTTCAACAGCGCAGTTTTCTATTTCGAGCTGGCCGGAAACGACGCAGCCCATGATGCCGCCTATGTTGTGGAAGCCGAATATCTTGCTGTTTTCCGCTTTGCAGTTGGTGATGTAAACTTCACAGTTGCCCACTATGTTGGCGCCTACGAGACAGCCTACGCGGAAGCTGATGCCGTTTATATCGCCTTCAACGCCTACGCCGCCGTTGAGCGTCAGGTTGGAAACGGTGACGTTGTCGAGTTCAACGACCGAGCCGGGTTCTTCGATTGAACCGATGACGCAGCCGCAGTGCTTTGTGTTGGAGTCTATCAGGGCGTTTGTAAAGGTGATGTTCTTGATAGTCAGGGACGTGCTGCTGATGCCTATGAAGCCGGAGCCGTAAACGTTGCCGTCGTTGCCTGTAACTTCAAGGTCGTCGGGGGATATGGTCATGCCGTTTATGACGTGTCCGCCGCCGTCTATCGTAGCGTAATCAAGGCCGTCCGTGCTGATCGGTACCCAGTTTTTGCCGCCGTCAAGCTTCGGGTCAAGGTCGATATCCGCGGTGAGCAGTATGGTCATTTCCTCATATTCCGCATCTCCGTCAAGGACCTTCTGTGCAAACGCAAAAAGCTCTTCGCGCGTGCCGATCTTCAGTACGTCGCCTTCGGGCTCGGGAGACGTTTCTTCTTCCGTTGTCGCCTCGGCTTCGGTAGTCGCTTCTTCTTCGGTCGTCGCTTCAGCCTCGGTCGTCGCTTCTTCTTCCGTC
Organism: Clostridiales bacterium; assembly: GCA_016280525.1. Lineage (GTDB taxonomy): Bacteria > Bacillota > Clostridia > Oscillospirales > CAG-272 > UBA1248. Next base: position 848 of record JAEEGW010000225.1, on the reverse strand, counting down.
GTCGCATCGGCTTCGGTCGTCGCTTCACCTTCCGTCGTCGGAGCTTTCGTCTCGGCGGGAGTCGTGTCGGCCGGTTTGCCGTTGTCACAGCCTGCGAATACCGCGACCGTAAGGACGGCGGCGAGCAGGATGCTTAAGATCTTTACTGCTTTTTTCATTTTTTTATTCCTTTCTTATTATACATCAGGCTTTTGCCATGAAATTGTTTGCAAGTACGGTATGAATTTTTCCCGCTCCGCTTTGGTTGCGTTTTCTTCCGCGCCGGAGACGGGGTTATAGAAATACTGATAGCAGAAATACGCGACGCCGCGGCACTTCGGCAGCGTTTCCGTGTACTGCAGACACCTAAACAGTATGTCTTTGTGTTCCGCCCATTCGTTTTTGCCGGAGCCGGCGTACTGGTCGTAGCCGGATTTCGCCTTGCCGAGCGACATTCCGATTATCAGTTTTACTTCGTCCGTTTTTATTATGCTCTGCCACTTGTCGCACACGGATTTGAACGCCATTGTAGCGTGTTCCATGCCGAAATAGACCTGCGGGCAGATGTAATCTATGTATCCCGGCTCTCCGCACCACGTCTTGACGTCCGCGAAGTGGGAGTTGAGCACCGTCTGCATATTGCCCGCGGGACTTATGCCGAATATCCTGTCCGCACCGGAATCTTTCGTCGCGTCGTACAGCGCTTTTACAAGCTCGGACAAACACTCTTTGCGAAACGCCGCCAGATTCTTTTTGCCGCCGTTTGATTTGTACTCCGAATAAGTTTTCTGGTCAAACGAGGTGTCCGTCGTCGGGTAAAAATAGTCGTCCATGTGGAGCCCGTCAACGTCGTACCGCGCAAGCAGCTC
>JAEEGW010000224.1 GCA_016280525.1 Clostridiales bacterium | reverse complement strand
TATACGCCGCGGTAAGGTCAGACGTGCGAAGCTCTACTATCTGCGCGACAGAGTGGGCAAAGCCGCCAAGACCAAAGAGGACATTCAGTAAACTGAAAAGCAAAAAAACTGTGTTTTACGGCACGGTTTTTTTGCTTTTAATGGCGTCGGTTTATCGACGCCAATTCACTCCGCGACAGCGGAAATTCACGGCGGAGCCAATTCATTCCGCGCCAGCGGAAATTCATCCGAAATCCCATCGTTATATGTGAAAATCAAAAGCAGTAAAAACGAACTGCCTTACGGCGTGAATTGCGCTTCGCGCATTATTTATCAGATATGCTTAACCTTTTGTGCATTATCCGGCACTTTTATCTTCAGCTCTATCATCCCGTCGCCGTCGCTGCGGCTGCTTTCCACCGGGATGCCCGCCTGTCGTACTATGCTTACGGCTTTGTCTATCGTATTTAAGAAAATGCGTATATCCTTTATAACTATTTTACCTGTGTGCGCCGCGGGCTTTTTTTCGCTTGTCAATTCAAGCACGTACTGTTCCGTCTGCCGTACGTTGAGCGATCTTGCGGCGGCGGTCTGCAGTATTTTCTTTCGCATCTCCGGCGACTGCGCTTTAAGCGCCGCCCTGACGTGACGCTCCGTCAGTCCGGCTGCCTTTACCGTTTCGCGCTCGCTTGGACTTAGCTTCAGCAGCCGCAGCTTGTTTGCGACGTACGACTGCGAGACGGACAGCATATCCGCTATATCCTGCTGTTTTACACCGTATTTTCTTATAAGCGATTCTATCGCCTCGGCTTCTTCAAAAAAGTCAAGCCCGTTCCGCTGCAGGTTCTCAACAAGCGCCAGCTTTGCGGATTCCTCTCTGTTCACCTCGATTATTATGCACGGAACGTACGGCAGATCGAGCATACGCGCCGCGCGCAGTCTGCGCTCGCCTGCTATAAGCTCGTACAGACCGCCGAACGGCGAGTTCTCATCCGATATCCTCCGCACGGTTATCGGCTGTATAATGCCGTACTGCTTTATACTGTCCGCAAGGCTCTGAAGCTCCGTGCGGTCAAAGTTTTTCCTCGGCTGGTTCGGATTAGGACATATGCGCGACGGATTGAGCATATGTATGCGGCAGGCGTCGTCCTGCTTTTGCAGCTCTTTTTCGTATCTGTGCAGTTTTTCCTCGTATTCCGCGAGTCTCTGTATCGTTTTCTTCTGTTTTGTGCCGGCTCCGAACATTTACACCGCCTCCTTTTGCCGTATTTTACCATTTTACATTTAACTTTATTGTCATATAATGTCAGTCTTTTACATTTTTCTCTTTACAATTTTATATTTACGGTGTATAATAAAAATAACGATCACACAGCGAGGCCGGTTTTTTGGATAAAATAAACTATATTCTCGATCTTACGAACGTCACAATGCCCGATAACGTAAGAGCGGAGACCGAAAAAAAGATAAGAGGTGCGGAAGAAGCATACGAAAAAAAGCGCGGCAGAAAGACCGCTCTTTTAGTCATAGCTTCCGTGCTTGCTTTTGCCGCGCTCGTTTTGTTTGTTTTTCTGATAGTTAAAACGGCGCAGAGACCGGACACGCCGGACGACACGCAGACAACGGAAATATCCGGCACCAGCGCGGAAACGCAGACTGATCCGCCGGAATCACACGCCGGAAGCTATATTTTCGCGTCGCTATACGATGGGACTCAGCTTTACACGCCGCTGAAAACCGCAGCTCAGCTTTTTATACCTTACGGCGACCAGATAATCACGGCGGACGATCTGAGCCCTTTGACGCAATATTTCGATTCGCAGTACGTAACGGCGGACCGGATGTGCGACACGTTTTTCGCGTTTTACGAAAGCGGATGCGTAAGAAACATAAACAGCATTTCGCAGTATTCGGACGACGAGCTTGAACAGATCAAAAAAGATCTGTTGAAAATGAACGACTATAACGGTCTGTACCATGACGAAATAATACTTCTGAGTGCGAAAAACGGCACTTTTGAGTATCTTTTCACGGTTTCCGTCATGACGGACAAAGCGCCGGGCGATCTTTTACAGCCGGGCGTGCGCGTCTACGATCTTGACAGGCACCAGATAGGCGAGTGTTATGAGGACAACAGTTACGGACGCAGATATAAAATAACGAAAACGGCGTTTGAGCATTTGAATTTCAGCATATATAAAATAAGGATAGAAATGGGTCTGCCCGTTATTTACGGCAAATACAGCGTAAACAACGGAGAGCTTTTTATGCCGGAAAACGAGATGCAGTCCGGTTTTTCCGGCATCGGGCTCGTCACCTCCGATAATAACAGCGAGGACAGCGTTATAAAAAGCGGAAGCTTCAAGATCGAAAAAAGCATAGTGGTCCTAACGCCCGATGAAAACAATATGTCCGCGCCGATTGGAACGGGCATCGAAAGAAAAGTCGCGGCGACCGCTCAGACGCTGCCGGTCGATCCCGCTTCAGACAGTGTTATTCATGCTCTTGACGTCGTCCCGCTGTGCGATTATCCGTATTCGCTGCCGATATACGGCGAAACTAAATATACCTGCAGCAGAAAAGACACGTGCCGCATAATAAATCAGCTCGGGCTTCAGTGGTTTTTCCCGATGTACGTGACGCAGACCGCGAACGGACTGCTCGTTATAGGCGACGGGATAAAGACAGGCGCAAACGCTTTCGGTACGGATCATATTTATTCTTCGATCATGTACAGACTATACGGTACCGAATACGAGGACGGTATTTATACGACGTACTACGGCAATCTGAACGAGGGCGGCGATATTTTCGGCAACACGTCGATGTATAACGTGGGCGTCTGCTATTTCCCGCAGACGTGCGACAGACCGTATTTTGACAGCTCGTATTTTGAAAAAGATCACGCGCTGATAAAAGTTCTGATAAAAGACGGAGTAGTGAAGGAAAGCACGGCGATACCGGATGACAAGCTCGCGGAACAGCTGCAGTCGAGCCTGAACGTCACGCCGCTCAAACCGACGAAAGCGGCGGATTACGTTTATATAAAAGACCCGAATTACAATTATTCGCCCGCACGGCCGTTTTCGGCTGAATTGACGCAGTTCCTTGAAGAAGAGCTGACAAAGACGCCGGATCTGTTTGAAAGCCTCGGTTTTTCCGTAAAGCCTTACAACAGGATTGATAACAGCTTTTACAGCGTGCTTTCGCTCGGATACCGTAAAATGAATATAACCGCCGTCCACGAGGAGATCATACAGTACAAGGAATGGGACCGTGAGGAGCCTTTGAAGCAGTATACGGTATACGCTTACGAAGAAAAAGGCAGGTTCGTGATTGATACGTCCGGCTGTGTTTACGGCATAAAAGCGGAAGGCGGCGCATACGTTTTCACGACTTACCGCGCCTGCAATACGATATGCGTTATGGCGGAAGGCGATAACGTGATATACTCGTACTGCGGCGATTCCTCCGGTAATTATATCGACGGCTCGTTAAACGGCGTAAGAGATATAACGGAGCACGGACCCGGCTGGGGAGCCGTGTCGTATATAATAAGCAGGACAATAAACAATCAAGCGCCTATCCTCGGCTATCAGGATGAACAGTACTATCCGGGCACGGATAAGTACGTGATAAAAGTCGATACGATGATGATGCCGCAAAAAACCGTATATTTCTGCAGAGAAACGAACGCGAGGGATACCGGCAGCAGCAGCCGGTACGTCTGCGGCTATTATCCGAATCTTTCTCTGTTCGTCAGAGGCGGAAGGCTCTTTTGGGACTGCCCGGCCGACGATTACGCGCACGGACATACGGAATACACGCTGCAGATACAGGGCGATGAAATAACTGTCACGGATATTGAATCGAGGTACGCAAATGCAAAATGACGACAGAGCTTTGGCTTTGCTTAAAAAATACGGCGACGGTCTATACAGATTCGCGTATATACTGACCCTGTCGGACGGTGCGGCGGGGCAGATCCTGTCCGACGCTTTTGCCGACGTTACCGGAAAACTGCTTCTTACCGAATCCGACAAGGACGACAGAAAAACGCTGTTCAAACACATTTACAAAAACGCCGTAAAACGCAGAACAGGCGGTGTATACGACGAATCAAAATACGGCAAAAAGAGCGAAACGTTTAACGAAACAGTAAAACTGCCGATAAAAGAACGCGCGATACGTCATCTTATGCTTTACGAGGAAATGACGGAGCAGGAGGCGAAAGAGGTGATAAGCGGCAAATGAGTAAGATACAGATAATACTCACCGTGCTCGGAGCCGGCGTCGTGTTTGTGAATTATACGGTCTATCTGTGTATCAGCCGTCACAACGCTCTGCCGTACGCTCCTCTGGCGCTGATTTTGGTCGTTGTGCCGCTGCTGCTCTTTATAATTTTCGGTAAGTTTGCAACGGAGCATTTTCCGCGCTTATACGAGGCGATCAAATGGATCTATATAAGTATAGGTCTATTATATTCCGTTTCTTTCGTCGCTTTTTCCGCGTATCTTCTGACCCCGGCAAACGAAGTTGAGGAAGCGGACGTCTTTATAGTTTTCGGCTGTAAGAGCTACGGCTACACGCCGTCGTACGCGCTTGAAAAAAGGCTTGAGCAAGCATATGATATGCTTATAAAAAATCCGGACGCCGTCGCTGTTTTGTCCGGCGGGCAGGGAAGCGACGAAACGGTGTCCGAGGCGGAATGCATGCGCGCGTATCTATTGAATAAAGGCATAGCGGAAGACCGGCTTATAATAGAGGATAAGTCCACGTCAACCATATCGAACATAAGAAATTCAATGGAGCTTATACGGCAAAACGGGCTTGATGGCAAAAGGATATCTGCCGTATCAAACGATTTTCACGTTAAAAGGATACTTAAACAGTCTTCCCAGTTAGGTTATGATTTTTACGTATCGCCCGCAAGGATGCCCGTCGGTTTCCGCCTGCTTCAGAATCTGACGAGAGAATATATGGTGTGGGTGCGAAATATGTTCACCGGAACGTGGGAAATTAAATAATAAAGAAGAAAGAATAAAGAAGAAAGAATAAAGACGAAAAAAGGTGTCGCTACGCGACGAATATGGGTGGTCGCCCACCCCTCAAGCTCGGGCTACGCCCGAGAACCCCCCATACCCCCCTGTCCCCTCCCACAATCTCTAAACGAGATTGAGGGGGCGCGAATTATGAATGTAGGGGCGACCATTGGTCGTCCGTTGTAGGGGAGGGGTTTCCCCTCCCGAGTGAAGAGTGAAGAGTGAATAGTGAATAGGTAAGGTGTCCCTTCGGGACGAATATGGGTGGTCGACCACCCCTCACGGGAACCCCCATTGCTCACTATGTTCGCAACGGGGAACCCCTACTACGGGAACCCCCATTGCTCACTATGTTCGCAACGGGGAACCCCTACTACGTGACGAATGTTATATGGGGGAGTGCCCACCCTCTATTCCCCCATACCCCCCTTAACCCTCCCACAATCTTTTTCAAGATTGAGGGGGCGCAAGCAGTAGGCGCATCGGGCAGGGGCTTGCTCCCGCCGACCGTCGTGCCCACTCAAATTTTTGAGGAGCCGTGATTTTCCGACACACCCCCTCAGATGTTAAATCTGTGGGAGGGGTAAGGGGGTTTGGGGGTTGCGGAGCGAAGCGACGCGGAGGGGTGGGAAACCCCCAACGCTCTCAAGTTCGCGTCGGGGAACCCCGGTCCCATAATCTCCGAAGAGATTTAGGGGGCGCGGCTGACTTCGCAAAAAACAAATTTTGATTCTGCATCGCACCTGTATAAATTTTTGAAACTTTTTGCCGCTTTCGTGAATCTTAATATATGAAAGGCAACGAAAGGGGCGGGATATGACAAAGGACGTATTTGCGGCGCCGCACGCCGCGGATAGGAAAAGTATGACAAAGGATGAATTTGCCGCCGCCGTAACGGCGAACGAGAAAAAGCTGTATATAGCCGCGTTATCGGTAGTGCGCAATACCGAGGACGCGCGTGACGCCGTAGCGTCGGCAGTCGCGCTCGCGTGGGAGAGGCTTGACAGCCTGCGTGACAAAAGCAAGTTTGACGGCTGGCTGCTTCAGATAACGTACAACGAAGCGAAAAAGATGCGCCGTCACGGAAAAGAATTCGTAAGCTTGTCCGATATTGAAGATTCGTTTTCTTACGGTATTGACGACGGCTCGGTCGAATTCTTCGATCTGCTTTCAAGCGCGCGGCTCGATAG
>JAEEGW010000223.1 GCA_016280525.1 Clostridiales bacterium | reverse complement strand
GCGTACACGTACGAGACGAACCTCTTCCACAAAAAGACTCAGCCGGAGGGCATAGTCGGCGCGTATCTGCCCGTATACGACGAGGAGACGGTCAGAAGACAGGTCAGCGCTGCAAGAGAACTTGCCGACTTCGTGTTCGTTTCCATACACTGGGGCACGGAAGACAGCCACAAGGTAAACGACGAGCAGAAAGCCTACGCAAAGCTCATAGCGGACTGCGGCGCGGACGTTATTCTGGGACATCACCCACACGTCGTTCAGAGCATCGAATGGATAGAAACAGAGGCCGGAAACAAAACGCTCTGCTACTATTCGCTCGGCAACGGCTTGAACGCCCAGGATTATTTAAGAAACATGGTCGGTCTGACGGCAAGCTTCGACATAGTCAAGGATGGCGGTGGGACAAGGATAGAAAACGCGAAATGCATCCCTACCTTCAACGTCATGACGCCGAGCTATAAGAATTTGAAACTGATTTTGCTCTCGGAGCTGACGGACGATATTGCACAAAGACACCACAGCAACAACAAAGACAGCAAAAAAGTGACAGTAGAACGCGCTTACAACATTATAAAAGATAACGTAGATACGGAATTTTTACCGGATTATTTAAAGTAAAATGAGAAAATATTTGAAATTCGCCGCAGTCGCCTTATCCACGCTGCTTCTTTGCGGCTGTATGCCGGAAGACGCGGTGACGGAGACGGACAGCACCGCGGAAACAAGGCAGACGGTAACGTCGCCGCAGCCGCTTGATACGCTCGCCCCGTTTGACGACCCGGACGATACAAAAACGGAACAGACGCCGGGTGAAGAGAGTACCGCGGAAAATAATACGGAAACGCAGCAGCAGACCGAAACGGACAAAGTAACGGAAACTGAAACGGACAAGCCCGAGACCAAAGCGGAAGAAACGGAAAAAGAGCCCGTTACGACGGAAAAAGAGACGGAGCCCGACTCTCAGCCTCACGACGTGCCGGACGGCGCTTCCGCTTCGTTTATCTTCTGCGGGGACAATTTAGTGCACCAGGCGGTAATAAACAACGCGAAAAGATACGCGCAGGGAACAGGGCAGGAGTACAACTTCCTTCCCATATACGACGACGTCGCAAGCATAATAAAGAAAGCGGACTGCGCGGTAATAAACCAGGAATCGCAGATCGCGGGCGACGCGTCTGAGATACAGGGTTACCCGAAATTCAACACGCCGGAACAGATGGGAGACGACCTTATAACTCTCGGCTACGACGTTGTTGCGCTCGCCAACAACCACATGCTCGACAACAAGACGAAGGGCTTGCAGAACTGCATAAACTACTGGAAGACCAAATCCGTCCTTACCGTCGGCGCGTACGAGAACAAAACTGATTACGATACGATCAGAACGATAGACGTAAACGGCATAAGAGTGGCGTTCTTATCATATACGGAGATGACCAACAGCGACAGACGCGCGGACGGGCTCATAACCCCGCTGCTTGACGAGGCTACCGTCAAACGCCATATAGCAAGCGCGAAAAAAGTCGCGGACTTCGTTATAGTCATGCCGCACTGGGGCAAGGAAGACAGCTTTGACGTAACGAAAACGCAGAAAAAGTACGCGCAGCTGTTTGCGGAATGCGGCGCGGACGCCGTGGTCGGCATGCACAGCCACGTCACGGGCAAAATAGAGTACATAGACAGACCGGACGGTAAAAAAATGCTCTGCGCATATTCTCTCGGCAACTTCGTTTCGACTATGGAATACGCAAGAGACATGGTCGGACTGATGCTGAAATTCGATATAGTGAACGATAACGGCAGCTTTACAATTAAAAACGTCGGCGTTATACCGACGGTAACATATTTCGTTTACACGTCGTCAATGAAGCTTGAAGACAGAACGGACCTTAAACTGTATCTGTTATCCGACTTTACGGACGAGCTTGCCGCAAAGCACGCCTACAACCACCACGAAAACAAAACGATAAGACTTAAAGAACTGCAAAAATACGTAACGGACGTAGTTGATAAGCAGTTTTTGCCGGATTATCTTAAATAAGAGAGGTTAGATATGTCATTACTCTTTGATGAAATTTGCGAGCAGCCTTCGGTATTAAGCAGGTTGACCCAAAAGAATGAAATAACGGCTGAAAAAATAGCGCAGGAATATAAAAGCAGAGGCTTGAAGGGCGTTTATTTCGCCGCGCGCGGAACCTCAGACCACGCGTGCATATACGCGCAGTATCTTTTCGGCATCGTCGCCGGCATACCGTGCTCGCTCGGAGTCCCCAGCGTTATAACTAAATACGGCGCGAAGATCGATTTCGGACCGCAGGTCGTGATCGGCGTATCGCAGTCCGGCAAGGCCGCGGACGTGCTGGCGGTGCTGAAGCAGGCGAACGAACAGGGATGTCTCACGGTCGCCGTGACGAACGACGAAAGCTCGCCCATGGCGGCGGAGGCGAAATATCACCTTTTCTGCGCCGCGAACGAAGAGGTGAGCATCGCGGCGACAAAGACGTTTACCGCGCAGATGTTCCTTTTGGCGCTTCTGTGTCAGAAGATCTCCGGCAACGAAGAACTGAAAGAGCAGCTTGCAAGCGTTTACGCGGACGCGGCGTCGCTTTTGAAATACGCGCCGTCCGCTCTTGAAGCGAAGCTTTTAAGATACAGATATCTTACGAACGCGTTTATCTTAGGACGCGGACTTGAATATCCGATAGCCCTTGAAGGCGCGCTGAAAATACTTGAAACGAACGGTATAAAGATGAAAGGCGCCGCCATAAGCGACTTCTATCACGGACCGATAGCGCAGATAAAAGAAGGCGACCTCGTTATAGTCGTATCCGGCAAGGGCCCGACCTCGGACGACGACAGGGCGATGATAGACCGGCTGCATCAG
>JAEEGW010000222.1 GCA_016280525.1 Clostridiales bacterium | reverse complement strand
TACAAATGAATTGCGCTTCGCGCGTGAATTGGCTCCGACGTGAATTGGCTTCGCCGTGAATTGACGCTGTCGCGTCATTATTACTCAATATACCTTGAAATGTGATATTCTCCTGTTTTCATATTAACTAAGATCATATCGCTGAAAATGCCTATTTTATCTTCAGTCAACGGATAGTTCGGTTTGGTAACAAACGCCATCCAGTCGCCGCTCAGCAATAAATTATTAGTTGAAAAGCCGATGCTCTTAGGTTCTGCTTCTTCTATATGACAAAGAAACCTCGCTTCAAACGTTTCGATGGGAGCGATATAGATATCGTGCTTATACGGTCCTTCATCGGTAACGCCGTAATACAACATACTGTCGCCTACAATAATGGAATCATATGTTTTTTCCAACAATACCTTTTCTATCTCACCGGCTCTTGTAAGCTCAACGACAGATGAATACGTACTTCCTTCAGTTCTGCTTATACCGTGCAGCTTTCCCTCGTAGATATACGGATTATACGGTCTCGGATCATCACCCATAAGATCGGTGGCCGTAAAAACCAGCGAAGCGTCATCATTTTTCCTGACCCACATCAGCAAACCCCAGGACGCCGAATGCAGCGTGCTTCCTAATTGAGATTTTATACTTACGGTCTCGTTGGTCTCTGTATCCAGCCTCATGATCCCCTTGACCGAATCGCGATAGTAAATATAGTATTTGTATTGAAGATAGCCGGTCAATGAAGCCGACGTCTCGTATATGATTTCCTTTTTCTCCGTTTCAACGTTGTAAGAATAAAGAATATTCTTCGCATTATTGTCGTCGTGCATTATTCCGTACATGGTGTTTCCTATACCCATGACAAAGTACGTATTATAAAACGGGCATGCGGCGCTGTTATGCTCACAAAACGGATCGGTGCATACGGTGGTGCATTCTCCGGTGTGTACGTTTCTTTTCAGCAGCATAGTATATCCGCTTGCCATCGCGTCGTTGAAAATATAATCTCCCGGTACGCTTCCGTTATCATAATCAAAATCATAATCATACTGCCAGTCGAAGCTGTGATCTATACCGTCGTCAACGGGTTCAGTCTCAACGTTCGTATCCGCTGTTGATTTCTCCGTTATTTCTGAAGTAACAGCTTCCGTTTCGGTCTCTGTTTCGGTTTGATCTTCAATAACCGTTACGCCTTTGCAGGATATCAGAGCTGTGGTGAAGATTGATAAAAGCAGAAGAATGCATATTATTTTTTTCATAATAACTCCGTTTACAAATGAATTGCGCTTCGCGCGTGAATTGGCTCCGCCGTGAATTGACGCTGTCGCGTCATTATTACTCAATATACCTTGAAATGTGATATTCTCCTGTTTTCATATTAACTAAGATCATATCGTTAAACGTGCCAATCTTGTCTTCGGTAGTAGGATAGTTCGGCGGTGTATCAATAGCTACCCAGTCACCGCTCAGCAGCATATTAAGATTTGATCTTGCAATGTCAAATGGTTCCGCTTCTTCGATATGGCATAAAAGTCTGAATTCAAACGTATCAAGCGGAGCTATGTAAATATCCCCATTAGAAAGTATTTGTCCTTTTTCGGGTTTCTCAGGGTCGCGCCAGTGCGTTTTTCCGTCATCATACGTTCCGAAATAAATCATGCTATCCCCTACTATGAGCGCCATATGAGAGTTTTCTATCAGTATCTTTTCGACTTCGCCGTTTCTGTCAAGCTGAGCGTACGACATTTTACCGGTTTCCTCGTCGTAAAGACCCTCGTGCAGTTTTCCGTTGTATATGTAGATATTATATGGTTTCGGATCGTTTCCCAAAAGATCTGTTGCCGTAAAGGTCGCCATTTCTCCCTTATGTTCCTGTATCCATATGATCATATCTTTTGAAACAGATGTCATTCTTCCGGGTTGTGTTTTTACCTTTTCGATCTCACCTGTCCTCGTATCCAGTCTTAACAGTCCTTTATCCGTCGGACGGAAAAAAATATAATATTTATATTGGCACAGATCATATAACGTTGCTGTTGATTCGTATACGATTTCTTTTTTATTAGTATCAACATTAAAAGAGTACAAAACGTTTTTATTTATATTGTCATCGCGCATAATACCGTACATCGTGTTGCCGATACCTACGACGTTTGTAGTTTTATAAAACGGACACGACGCGCTGTTATGCTCGCAGAACGGATCCGTGCATACCGTGGTACACTCTCCGGTGACAACGTTGCGTTTAAGTATAAGAGAATAATTTTTCGCTTCCGCATTATTGAAAATATAATCTCCCTCAATGCTTGCATTCTCATGTTCAACTTTATATTCATACTGCCAGTCAAAACGGTGGTCTATCCCGTCGTCAACGGGTTCGGTCACAGCGGTCGTGTCCGCTGTTTCTGTGTCGGTCGTCTCTTTTGTTACAGCTTCCGTTTCGCTTTCATCTTCTATGACCGTTACGCCCTTGCAGGATGCCAAAACGGTTAAAAGTGTTGATAAAAGCAGGATAATACATATTGCTTTTTTCATTCTGTATACCTCGAAATATGATACTCGCCTGTCTTCATATTCAGCAAGATCATGCGATTATTATTTCCCGGCTCGTTATCGCTAATTTTCTGCGGCGTCATGATCGCTATCCAGTCGCCGCAAATCATGACGTTTTTGCTGTTCGCACAAGCTATCGCCGCCGTGCGCGGTTCATATCCGTCTATATGGCATAAGAGCCTTGATTCTCCGCCGTTGAGCGGCGTAATATATATATCGCCGTTTGCGAGCCTGCGACCTTTGCTGTGATCGTCCGGATCGATCCAGTGCGTTTCACCGTCCGTATACGCGCCGAAAGAAAGCATATTTTCGCCTATAGGTATTGCATAGCAGCTGTCTTCCGCCATTATTTTTTCAATTTTGCCGGATCTGTCAAGCTGCGCGTATGAGCTGCTACCGTCTGCGTTTTCTATGACCTTGTGCAGCTTCCCGTTGAATATATGCGGATCATACGACCTTGCGTTTTCGCCCAAAAGGTCGGTAGATACATATACCGGGCTGCCGCTGCTGTCCTTTGACCAGATCATCATACCGGAATGTATTGACGACACGCTGTAATCGTACTGTGATCTCACCTTTGTGAACTCGCCCGTTTTTGTATCTATCCGGGTAAAGCCGGTATCCACGCGTTTGCAGTAAAGGTAGTATTTATATGAGATAAGCTCATATATTTTAGCGGCTGATTCTGCAATTATATCTTTTTTGTCCGTTTCCGGATCATACGAGTAAACGACCCATTTGCCGAGTTTTTCGTCCTTCATCGAGCCGTACATTATATTTCCGATGCCTACGACGCAGGTCGTACCGTAAAACGGGCATTCGGCGCTGTCATGCTTACAGGACGGGACTGTACAGACCGGCGTACATTCTCCGGTGTGCACGTTCCGCTTCAAAAGAAGCGTACAGCCGTTTACCATTGCGTCGTTGTACATATAATCGCCCGGCATGCTTCCGCTGTCATATTCAAAATCATACTCATACTGCCAGTCAAAGCGATGCGCGTAGTCTTCCTCTTCTGATACCGGCTCCGGTTTTTCTTCTTCCGTTGATTCCGCAGCTTCCGTCGTCTGAGAATTTATGATATCGCTTTTATATTCAATGTATTTTAGCCCCAGAAACAGCGAGCCTAATACTACGGCGCAGATCGCCGCCGCGCCGACGACGCGCAGAACGGGTCTGATGACCGGCTCGTACCCCGGTTTTTGCGTTAGAAAATCGTCATATTTTACAAAATCAGAAATATTGTCTTCGCTTAAGCCGGACACGGCGCTGAGCAAAAGCTCTTTCTTTTCCTGTCTGTTCACAGATCGTATCCCTCCTTTAAAAGTTTTTCCTTTAAACCCGCGCGTATCTGCACAAGCTCCTTGTCGACCGTGGACTTGCTTACGCCGAGCTTCTTCGCCGTCTGAGCGGCGGATCGGTTTACGTAGTATCTGCTTATAAATATGTATCGCTGTCTTGCTGAAAGCGACGAAACGTAGCTGTTTATGATATCCGTCAAAAGCCTTTCGTCAAGCGCGCTGTCTGCGTCTTCACCCGGGATAACGTCAGCCAGCTCGTCAAGCGGCGAAAACAGCTTTTTCGGTATACGCCGCGCGCGTTTGTTCTTTTTTATAACGTCGATCGCACAGCGGCGCAAAAGCACCGTAAGGTACGTTTTCAGCGACTGCGGTCTTTTGGGCGGTATGGAATTCCACGCGGCAAGATACGCGTCGTTGACGCATTCCTCCGCGTCGCGCTTATCGTCCGTCATGTTCGCCGCAATGGCTTTAAGATAACCGCCGAATTTCCTTGCCGTTTCCGTAAGCGCTTTTTCGTCACGGTCAAAAAACAAGGCGATTATCTCTTCATCCTTTAGAAGCATGATACTTTCCTTTCATTTGAGGTCCCTCTGTAATATAAAAACGACGTTTTTTCAAAAATGCGTAAAGTGACAAAAAATACCGCTAAAAAACGGTATTTAACACGTAAATTTCAACCCGGATCACAACCCTGCCGAAAATGCTTTAAAACCGTTCTTGCTGATATCCTGCCTCATGCGGCGTTTATGTGTATAATAATCATATCATAATTTGTTTATCGTGTCAACCGTTTTCATATGGTACTTTGTTACACAAAAAGATAACGACACTAAACCAAAAAATAGCGGACAGACTTGATTCTGCCCGCTGTCGACTATGTGGTTATTAACACCATAACAAAGAATTATTAAGTTATCGTTATACAGTCGTTCCTTTAAGTTTGTTTAACATAGAGAGCGTTGGGGGTTCCCGCTTCGCGTGCCGCCTTCCCCCATAGGGAAGGCTAAAATACGGGCGGCAAATTGCCGCCCGTGTTACCGTTTTATTTTCTTTCCTTTATCCTTGCTTTCGTCTTGGCGATGAATTCGTCAAGCGTCATCACTTCCGTTTCAGCCGTATCTCTGTCGCGGACGGAGACGTTGTTTTCCTCCGCTTCCTTTGCGCCGATTATTATCATATACGGCGCGCGGTCGACCGACTGCGCCTCGCGGATCTTATATCCGATCTTTTCGTCGCGGTCGTCAAGCGTTACGCGTATGCCGGCGGCTTCGATAGCGTCCGTCACGGCCTGCGCGTAATCCATCGTCTTTTCGCTTACCGGCAGGACTTTGACCTGCATAGGCGCGAGCCACAGCGGGAATTTGCCCTTCGTTTCCTCAATGATGTACGCCATGAACCTGTCAAGCGAACCGAGTATGGCTCTGTGAAGCACGACGGGCGTTTTCTTTTCGTCGTTTTTGTCTACGTATTTCAAATCGAATTTAGCCGGCAGGCAGAAGTCGAGCTGGCAGGTTGACAGCGTTATCTCTGCGCCGACGGCGGGTTTGACGTTTACGTCGAGCTTCGGACCGTAGAACGCCGCTTCGCCGATCTCTTCCGTGTAATTGATGCCGAGCTGGTTTAAAACGTCGCGCAGGGCGTTTTCCGCTTTTTCCCACATCTCGTCGTCCTGATGATATTTTACCTTATCGTCCGGGTCACGCAGTGAGAGCACGCAGCGGTAATCCGTTATGCCGAAATCCTTGTAAACGTCGAATATCAGATCGACAACGCGCGCTACCTCGTCCTTTATCTGCTCCGGCGTGACGAAAAGGTGCGCGTCGTTCTGGCAGAAGTGGCGTCCGCGCTCGATACCTTTGAGCGTGCCGGACGATTCAAATCTGAAATCGTGCGCTATCTCGCCTATCCTTATAGGCAGATCGCGGTAGGAATGGCCTCTGCTGGCGTAGATCATCATGTGGTGCGGGCAGTTCATCGGGCGGAGAACGAAGCTCTCTCCCTCTACCTCCATAGCCGGGAACATATTGTCCTTGTAATGCTCCCAGTGACCGGACGTCTGATACAGTGCGACGGTACCGACGCACGGCGTCATAACGTGCTGATATCCGAGCTTGCGCTCTTTTTCCTTTATATAATTCTCAAGCTCCTGCCATACAGTGTAGCCGTTCGGCAGAAACATCGGCAGGCCTTTGCCTACGAGGTCGTCCGTCATGAACAGGCGCATTTCCTTGCCTATTCTTCTGTGGTCGCGCTGCTCCGCTTCGGCTAACTGCTTCAGATATTCTTCCATTTCCTCCGCCGTTGCGAAAGCCGTGCCGTTTATACGCGTGAGCATTTTGTTGTTCTTGTCGTTTTTCCAGTACGCGCCGGACTGACCGGTGATCTTGAACACCTTCAAGCCCTTTGTGTAGCAGAGATGCGGGCCGACGCACATATCAACGTATTCGCCCTGCTGATAGAAGCTGATCACCGCATCTTCCGGCAGGTCGCCGATATGCTCGACCTTATACTTTTCTCCTCTTTCCTCCATTAAGGCTATCGCCTCCGCGCGCGGCAGGGTGAACGCCTTGATGGGAAGATTTTCTTTGCAGATCTTCTTCATCTCCGCTTCGATCCGGGCGAGGTCCTCGTCGGACAGCTT
>JAEEGW010000221.1 GCA_016280525.1 Clostridiales bacterium | reverse complement strand
ATATATTTGTGGAAAGGGTGACACTATGGCAAAGGTGGCAATCAGCGAAATTAAGATCGGCGATAGAATCAGGAAAGAATACGGGGATATAGACCAGCTGGCGGCGGACATCAAAGAGAACGGACTTATACAGCCGATTGTTATATCGCCGGATAATGTTTTGCTATGCGGTGAACGACGGTTAAAAGCGTGTCAGGCGCTGGGCTGGGCGGACATTGACGCAACAATACAGAGCGCAACGGACGCACGGCGGGCGCTGGCGCTGGAGATTTCAGAGAATGAAAACCGAAAATCATTCACGGTATCGGAACGGCTGGCGTATGCTGCGAAACTTTTACCGCTGGCAAAGGAAGAAGCAAGGGAAAGACAATCAGGCGAAAGAGCCAGCCGGGAGAGCCGGGGCAAGGTGCGGGACATTATCGCGCGCGACGTCGGTTTCGGTTCTGGCGTAACATACGAAAGGGCGCGGGCAGTTTCGGAGAGCGGCGCGGGCGATTTGATGCAGGCAATGGACGCAGGGGAGATGAGCGTAAGCGCCGCATATAAGGAACTGCAAAGGAGATGCAAGGAACAGCAAAAAACAATCGACAAACAAGCCGCAACCATTAAGACATACGAAGCCGCAGAGGATGAACAATCCGACGCATACGAACAGTTGATGCAAGAATACCAAACCGTAAAGGACAAGTTGCGGGCGGCAGAAGCGTCTGGGAATTATCACGATAGGGATATAATCGTGCAAAATACTATTGACCGCTTGACAAGCGAACGCAACGAAGCGCTTGAACAGCGGGACGACGCGCTGGATCAGCTCGAAAAGAGGGTCCGCCCCGTGATGGAAAAAGATCCCGCCGCCGCCGCGTTTGTTGCGCTTGGGAAGATCATAGCAGAAGCCGCCGGAGATCTCCGCAAAGATATAGCGGCGATCCTTGAAAGAGCGCACGGCGAAATAGTGGCGTTATGCCGTTGACCGCGCGGCGCTTGAACTGGTGGTCCTTGGACCACATGTTGAAACAGCGGGCGGCGTGTATTAGCGAGCATTGGAAAAGGATCACACTTTTCCGTAACGCAAAGGCAACCCTTGAACCCGCATATAAAGCGTAAAAAAGATCGGTTCATATTGCCAGAGGGTAAGAACACAAGCGGGCGGAGATCCCCGAAAAATGCATAGTACAGATGCAATAAAAAACCATAAACAGGGCATAGAACGGCGCATAAAGCCGCCCGTCGTGGCGGCGATCAGATGCGCCCATTTTTTATCTGGCAATTATGCGGCGATAATCTGGAGTAACCGCAGACAATGCCGGACACTCCAGACGGCGCGAATGCGTCCTATTTCTTATCGAACAAATGTTCGCGAATGCAGATTCGCGTCCTATTTCTTATCGTTCTGCGTCCTATTTCTTATCGTTGAAAACGTCGAAAAAATCCCCGAACCCTCTATATTGTGGGCACTTTTTACCCCAGACACAAGCCGCCCGCATGCGTCCTATTTCTTATCGTTCTGCGTCCTATTTCTTATCGTTCTACGTCCTATTTCTTATATTTGAAAAGCTGGAAAACCCAGACGGTACGGGCGTTTCAAGGTTTCCAGATCGTCCAAAACTAATAAGAACTAAATATAAAATAGTGAACTAATAAGAATACGCGCGCGAGGACATGGGAGAAAAATAAGATATAAATTGACGGACTTATATTTCCGTGATAGAATGAACACACGAACCGCGAAAGGATAGCACGTTATGAAATTGACACATGCCGACCGGGTGGCGCTGGCAAAGCGAAACGAAAAACCGACACAGGAAGAAATAGATCAAAGTCTATCCGTGAGAAAATCGAACCAGCTAATACAACGCAACCGTTTTGATTTGACGTTAAGGGAACAGCGGTTATTATTGTACTGCATTAGCAAGATTAGACCGACCGACACGGGGAAAGAGACTTATGAAATCTCAATCCGTGAAGCTATAAAGGCGTGCGGCATAGCAAACGTAACGGGCGGCGCATATAATGCGATCCGCGCCGCACTGAAAAAACTGGATAGTTTCAATTTTGAGTTACAGGACGAAAACCACAGAACGCATATCGTTCATTGGATTCGATCGGTAGTTATAGACCCAGAGGACAAAAACAAAGCAATCGTTGCTTTTGAGTTTGACCCCAAAATCGTCCCGTATCTTTTCGAGGTTAAAAAGAAGTTTACACAGTATCAGCTTCGGAACGTGCTGCAAATGAAATCAGAATACGGCATACGTTTATATGAGCTGCTAAAAAGCTATACCCACGCATACAGGCGAACGGGAGAACGCGAGTTTACAACGGACGAATTGCGCGCCGCATTGTGCGCCGATAGTAAAAGCTATTCACAATATGGCGTATTCAAAAAATACGTTATAGAACCAGCAATAGCCGACATTATGACGTATTCGGATTTGAAGGTTGATTATTTAGAGGTCAAGAGCGGGCGCAAGGTGGCGGGAATACGCTTTATTATGACACAGCTCGACCCGATGGAATATTCGGACAGACAGGGCTGGACGTTTGATTAACACCAGCCCAGAGCGCCCCAGAAGCCCAGAAAAGCCACTTTGCACATCTGGCAATAAAACATATTCGGCACAAACGAAAACGGCAAGGAATAAGCGCGCAGAAAGCCGCGCAACGGGGGCAACCCCGTTTTTTATATGCGCTGGAGATCAGACGCCGGGCGTGTGTCAAAAGGGCGTACCCTATGGAAACAGCGAAAACTGCGCGTAAAAGTGTGTCAATAAAATTATTTTTTATTTTTGCAATATTTCACTTGACAAACAGACCCTATTGACATATAATAGAGCCAGAGGAAAGCGAAAGGAGCAACGCAAACAATGAAAATCTTTTACGCCCGTGTATCTACAGAGGATCAGAACGAAGCCCGCCAAATTGAAAAGGCGCACGAGCTGGGCGCGGAGCGCATTTTTTTAGATAAGATGAGCGGCAAAAACACAGACCGCCCCGCGCTTCAGGAAATGTTGGCGTTTGTTCGTGAAGGTGACGTTATTATAGCCGAATCGTTTAGTAGAATAGCAAGAAACACGCGCGACTTATTGGACATCGTGGAGACGCTGCGAAACAAAGGCGTCGACCTAATCAGCGACAAGGAAAAGCTGGACACAAACACACCGCAAGGGCGTTTTATGTTGCAAGTGTTTGGAGCGATGGCGGAGCTTGAGCGGGAAACGATTTTGCAACGTCAGCGTGAAGGTATAGCGATCGCAAAGGCGGAGGGCAAATATCACGGGCGTAAAAGGATTGGCACGGACGAAACATTGACAGAGGCGTGTAAGGCGTGGCGCGCTGGAGAGATCACGGCGCGGGAAGCTATGACGCGGGCGGGGCTAAAACCGAATACTTTTTATAGGCGAGTGAAAGAAAAGGGGCTATAAAGCCCCTTTATTTTTTTATAAAGATTTATATAAAACTAATCAAATAAATATAAACCAGCCGGAAAACGGCATTAAAAAAGGCAGAAGATAAGCCGTATTGCACCGTTTATAAAGTTTACAAAATATATATTGATTTTATAAAGCCAGCCCGATACAATCAAGCCGACCATATATAGAAAGGCAAGGGCGAAAGCATGGCGGATTATATCAGCAAACAAGAATTTGCGCGACGGTGCGGCGTGTCCGTGCCGACCGTGTACGCATGGATTGATAAAGACAAAGACGGGATCAGGGCGTATATAAATGGGGCAAAGATCGACGCGCGCATATTTACCGCAAAGCCGTGGAGCGCGCACCAGAGCGCAGGAGAAGCCGAAGCGGAGAAAGCCAGAGAGCGGGTAGCGGAATTGTCGGCGGAGCTGGAGAGGGTGCGCGGAGAGATGGACGCGCAACGGGCGGAGCTGGAGAACGCGGCGCAAACAATAAAGGCGCAGGCGGAGCAGATCGCCGCAAAGGATCAGCACATAGCAGATATGCGGGCGCAGATCGCCGCGAAAGACGGACAAATACAGGCGTTATTGGTCACGATGAATAAACAGTTGCAAGCATTGCCCGCGCCGCGTAAACCGTTTTGGGAAAGATGGGCGGAGCGCCTTGCGGCAAAGAAAGCCGAACAGCCGCACGATGACAACGCGGGCGTGTAGAACGTGATATAATATAATTGACGGGTGAGGCGGAACAGATAACCAACCGCGCCACAATGAAGACAGCCCAACATATAGCGGGCTGTCTTTTGTCAACCAAAAAATGTGAAAGGTATAAACGAATGACAGGAAAAGAAACAGATTTTTTATGTACGCGCCCAGCGTTAGCCGCCCGTCTTATACAAGACGGCTACGAACCTATTGAAACGGTTAACCCGTGGCACACAGACAATACGGCATGGTTATTTAATCTGGATCACGTCGGCGTCCAGATCGTTGCGGGCTATTATTGCCAGATCGGAAAGCAGATGCCGTCGAAGATCGCGCAAGCTATAACGGCTGCTGCTGCGTCGGCGGGGGTGTTGGAATGACGAAACAAGATAAAGGCGAGACGCCGCCCCTTGATATTATCAGCTTTAAGGATCTTATGAAAACAGAATACGCGACATTATGGCAACCCGTGGAGGGCATGGTTACAGAGGGGCTAACCGTTTTTTATGGCGGCGCTAAACTGGGAAAATCATGGATCGCTGGCGCAATCACGTTAGCGGTCGCAAAGGGTGAGCCGTTCGCCGGTCATATTACGCATAAATGCCCGGTGTTATATTTAGCCCTTGAAGACAGCCGCCGACGGTTAAAAGACAGGAACACAAAGCTATTGCACGAAATGGCAGATATATCTGGTTTATCGTATAGCGTTAAGTGTCACACTATGGACGATGGGCTACAGGATCAGCTGGACGCATGGTTAACCGAACAGGGACAGCGCGCCCTTGTTGTTATTGACGTGCTGCAACTGGTGCGGGGCATGACGCGAGGCAAAGAGAACGAGTACCAGGCAGACTATAGGTGTTTGAGCGCGTTAAAGGCGATAGCCGACAAACACGGCGCGGCGCTCCTTGTGTTACACCATACAAACAAGCGCGGAGAGATGAGCGGTAGCACGGGCATAGCTGGAGTTGCCGACACGCTAATACAGTTAAAGAGAGAGCGCGGGGAGCTGTCCGCGTCTCTGGACATTTCTGGGCGTGACGTCGAGGGAGAGACGGTTAAACTGACGTCGACGGACGGCATACATTGGGAGCGTCAGGCAGAATACAAGAAAACCGATGATCGCCGGGCGCGATATGATAATAGCCAGATCGCGCAAGCTATAAAGACATTGGCTGCAAACAATCCAGACGGCGGAAAAATCAGTTATAAAGAGTTGCGCGAAATGTGCGAATATTACCCGTATTTATCCACGAAGTCATTAGCTGCAGATTTTTCCAAATGGATTATAGAAGATCTATCTGTATACGATCATATATCCGTAACATGTGGCGTACAGGTGTATGACAGTAGCGGGCGGCACGAAAAAGGGATAGAGTATCACACAATAAATAAAGCGTGTTAATAGTGTTTTAGGTGTTATTGGTTATAACACTATAAACACCGATAACACGTTAACATATATAGCGCGGTGTCCGTATTATAGGGCATACGCGCTTTTTTTGTACCGTACCGAAATATTTACACGGGAAAAAACCCAGCGGGCGGCGTATGAACGCGCGATATTTTGAACACTAACAGCATATAAACCAGGTAAACAGAGCCGCAAGCGTGCTATTTTTTCATTATCTGGCAATATAAAACGCGCGAATACGACCGCAGAACGCGCTGGGCGGTTTCGGTAGCGTTTCGGGAAAACCCAGATATACGGGGGCTTTTCCGTATTTCCCAGCGAAAAAACCCAGCGGGCGGCGTTAGTCATTCCGTATAGGTCATAATCTCCGCCCGTGCGTTTTTCCTATACTCCATAATATCGCCGGGCTGGCAATCCAGAGCCGCGCAAATGCGATCTATTACCGCCGTGTTGACGGTTTCCCCTTTGGATAACTTGGCGATTGTCGGGGCGGAGATCCCCGCAAGCTGGCGCATGGTGTACTTGTGGTAACCGCGCGATTGTAACAGCGCAAAAAGTTTATCATAACTAATCATATAAACAGCCCCCAGCGTTATTAGATAATTATATACCGCCCGCCCGCGAACGTCAAACGGCAAAAAATGCTTGACAAAAATATAAGCGAATGCTAATATATGTATAAGCGAACGCTAATATATTTGTGGAAAGGGTGACACTATGGCAAAGGTGGCAATCAGCGAAATTAAGATCGGCGATAGAATCAGGAAAGAATACGGGGATATAGACCAGCTGGCGGCGGACATCAAAGAGAACGGACTTATACAGCCGATTGT
>JAEEGW010000220.1 GCA_016280525.1 Clostridiales bacterium | reverse complement strand
ACCTCCGGGTCGGTATACGCGGGATTGTCGCCGGCGTTGATAAACTCGCACGTGTTGTCGGAGACGAGCCAGCTTCGATCCGTCGCGACCGTGTCCGACACGGCGTAGATACACGGCAGATCGCGGTATTCGTTTACCGTAACGACAATGGTATGTGTGCCTTCCGAGAAGAATATGTCTTCTCCTATGCGGTATTTTTTCGCGTTGTCAAAATTGACGTAGCCTTCACCGCAGGCGATTATTTTTACGTATCCTTCGGCTTTCGCTTCAAAAGTCTTTGTAAACGTGACGGTGGGATATACCGTAGCCTGCGACCAGAACGGCGGTATGTTCACGCCGAACTCGTACCGCCTTTCGTGCATTTTCAGTCCGTGATATATCTCGTAATCACCTCTGTACCAGATCCACTTGCTTTCCATTGTTTTTCCTTTCTTCACTCGAATTTTTCGCCGTCGGTCTTGTATACGCCGACGCGCATCACGGTATAAAGACTGCCGTTCGGGTCGCTTAAATCAAGCTCAAAGTATTTGCACAGCGCCTTTATTATATATTCCGGGTTTATATACGTTGCGTTCTCCGCGGAGACCACCGTTTTAATCCTGACGGTATGCTCCGCTATATATTCAGCGGTAATGCTTTTGACGTATGGCGTTATATCAAAATCCATAAAACCGCTTTCTGTCTTCTTCGTCCGCTTTTCAACTATGACTGCAGATTTGAAAAGTGTTTCGATTTTTTCTGCAAAATCCGATGTAATATCGGGCGATATTATCATTATCTCATATTCGGAGTACGATATTTGTCGGAATTCGGTTTTCGGCTCGTACACGCTTATGACGCGTATGTCCGGCGGCAGATTTTTGTTAAGCCGCTCCGGTATGTCCGATATTTCGTCGTCAACGGGTACTTTTATATCAAGAAATTCGCATCTGCTCTCCGTGCCGATAGCCGTCGGCAGCGAGAAGACGAGATACGGGCGCGGATTGTAGCCGTGCGTATGCTCGACTTTTACCTTTGCGCGGGTGAGAACGGATTTCATCGTTCTGTCAAGATCGAGATGCGAGATGAATTTGCCGTTGCCTGTTTTTTCGAATTTCAGCCTTATTTTTTTGTATTCGGGCACCATCTGTTCACACCTCCGAGCTTGTTTGCGCCGCAGCCCGCGCAGCCTTCCGCGCAGCACTGCGTCGTTTTTCCCTCGTACGCTTTTCTGCGCTCCGACAACAAAAACTTTTTGCTGACGCCGCAGTCGATAACGTCCCACGGCAGGACTTCATCGTCTCGCCGCCGTCTGTTTGCGTAAAACGCGGGATCTATACCGCAGTCGGAAAACAACTTCATCCATTTGTCAAATTCAAAATACTCGCTCCACGCGTCAAATCTCATATTGCGCTCTGACGCCAAAAGCATGACCTTGCAGAGTTTTCTGTCGCCGCGGGCCAAAACGGCCTCGATAAGCGAACCGTCCGCGTCGTGATAATTGTATTTTATGCGTCTGTCGTTACAGCAGTCGCCGAGCAGCTTTTGTTTACGTTTGTATTCTTCCAGCGTGTCCTGCGCCTCCCACTGAAACGCGGTGAAAGGTTTGGGGATGAAGCACGCGACGGATATAGTCACCTGCGGCTTGCCTTTGGGTCTGCCCTCCGTCTCGTAAAACGCGTTTATGACGGTTTTCGCTAAATCAGCTATGCCTTTTATATCCTCGTCCGTCTCGGTCGGGTGGCCTATCATGAAATACAGCTTGACGGCGGTCTTGCCGGAGGCGAAAGCGACCTTGCAGGCGCGCAGGACCTCCTCTTCCGTCAGGTTTTTGTTTATAACGTCGCGCAGACGCTGTGTTCCGGCTTCCGGTGCGAACGTCAGCGTTGACGTTCTTACGCTGCTTATCTTTTTCATAAGCTCGTCCGTAAAGCTGTCCGCACGCAGCGACGGAAGCGTCAGGCTTATCATATTGTCGTCCGTCCAGGACAAAAGCCCGTCCGTTAATTCTCTCAGTCCGGTATAGTCGGACGTGGAAAGCGAGCAGAGCGATATTTCGTCGTACCCCGTGTTTTCAAACGTTTTCTTTGCCTGTTCGTTAAGCAGATTAGGGTCCTTTTCGCGTATCGGGCGGTAGATCATACCCGCCTGGCAGAAGCGGCAGCCGCGTATGCAGCCGCGCATTATTTCAAGCGTTATCCTGTCCTGCACGCATTCAATATACGGCATTACGGGCATATACGGAAAATACGCTTTATTGAAATCTTCAATAATACGCTTTGTAACTGTTTTAGGTATATCGTCGTATACCGGTCTGTATTCTTTTACCGTGCCGTCTTCGTTATATGAAACGCCGTAAAGCGACGGGACGTAGAAGCCGGGCAGCTTTGCGGCTTCGTGCAGAAAATCTTTGCGGTTATAACTGCCGTTTTCTTTCATTTTTATATACAGGCGCGAGAATTCCGGCAGAGCCTCTTCCCCCTCGCCTATCGAAAAAACGTCAAAGAAATCCGCTAACGGCTCCGGGCTATACGAGCAGGGACCGCCGCCTATGACTATCGGGTCGTCTTCGCCGCGGTCTGCCGACAAAAGCGGCACGCGCCCGAGCTTAAGCATATTCAGAACGTTTGTATAGCACAGCTCGTACTGGAGCGTGAAGCCCAAAATATCAAATTCATACAGCGGCGTTCCCGTTTCGTGCGAGGTGAGCGGAAGATCGTATTTTATTAGCTGTTCTTCCATATCCACCCACGGCGCGTAGGCGCGCTCGCAGTAAACGTCTTTTTCTTCGTTCAGGCAGCCGTAAAGTATGCGGACGCCTAAGTTCGACATACCTATTTCATACGTATCCGGGAACGCAAAAGCCCAGCGGCATTTTATACCCGATAGGTCTTTTATGACCTGCCCGTATTCGCCGCCCGTATATCTTCCGGGCTT
>JAEEGW010000219.1 GCA_016280525.1 Clostridiales bacterium | reverse complement strand
TCGCTGACACATTCCTCGGCGTCGCGCTTGTCGCCGGTTATACCGTACGATATCCGTTTCAGTTTTGCGCCGTACACAGCGTCGGATTCCTTTATCGCGTTTTCATCGCGGCTGAAAAATAACGCTATTATGTTCTGGTCGTCCATATTGTTTCCTCCTTTAAAGGCGCCTTCATAATACAAGTGGACAAACGACGCGTGAAAATGACGCAAGGGGCGTAAAAAATTTGATTATTTTAAGAATATCACATTTTTTTGTGTTTTGCAATATTTTTGCGGTATTTTGACAGGGGATCACGAATTAAGAATTCAGAATTAAGAATTCAGAGGGCGGCAGGGGTGAGTTCGCCGTATTGTTTTTTGTAAAAAGGGGTGACAAGACATAATTTTTGTGATATAATCAAAAAAAGCAACAGTTGACAGTAACCTTTTTCTCAAAACGGTGCTTATACGGGTGAAGGACCTTCAAACAAAAGGAGAAAAACATGGAAGACAGTACCATAGTTGATCTGTATCTGCAAAGAGACGAGGCGGCGATATCAGAAACGGATAAAAAGTACGGCAGCCGGCTTTTTGCCGCGTCTCTTAACATAACCGAAGACCGGCGCGACGCGGAGGAGTGCAAAAACAGCACGTATTTTGAAGCGTGGAACAGTATCCCGCCGCATGAGCCGAGGCAGTACCTTTTCCCGTATCTTATGCGCATTATAAGAAACCTGTCGCTGAATATCTGCCGGGCAAATAACAGTCAGAAGAGACGCGTTGCATACGTTACGCTTTCAGACGAGCTTGAAAACTGCATACCGTCGCCGGACGATACGGAATGCAGGCTTGACGATATGGCGATAAGCAGTGCGATAAACGGCTTTTTGTCGTCGCTGTCAAAGGAAAACCGCCGCGTATTTATGCGCAGATATTTCTACGGGGACAGCGTCGCCGCGATCGCAAACGGTTTCGGTATGAGCGAGAATAACGTAAAAACGGTCCTTTACAGATGCAGAACAAAGCTGCTTTCATATCTGAAAAAGGAGGGAATAGAACTGTGAGAGGAAAAGATCTGCTTGAGAAAATGTCGCTTGCGGACGATAAATATATAGAAGAAGCGTCCGTTTATAAAAAAAGCGGCGGAATAAGAGCTGTAAGGATATCTGTTATAGCCGCCGTCGCCGCGCTTTTCGTGATGATACCCGTTATATTTATTATCATAGCAAATACCGGAAGCGACCACGGGATACCCATACCGCCGGATACGACCGACACGCGGCCCGTCATAAGCGACACGGAGACGGACGTTCTGACGACGCCGGAGGATGATACCGCTTATAACGGCAACGAGCCCGTATCGGATATACAGACAAAGCCGGAAGAAGACACGGCCGAGGGGATCGATACCGCAACGCAGACCGAAACGGATGTATTAATAACGCATATACGCTCGTCTTACGACTGGCCGTATTACCGGACCGAAAAAGAGCTTAAAAATGCCGCGACAAGCATATATAAGGGCGTCATAACGGATATATATTTTGAGGTCATCGACATTATGACCGGAGAGACGGTATCAACTGCACCGGAAGAATATAAATCGTCTTATATGCTCAACACGATCTACGAGGTAAAGGTGATCAAAAATTACAAAAACGCGGATACGGAAAAGAAGTATTTCAGTATAACCGGCGGAAAAGAGGGGTATAAGGAAGACGAGCAGGTCAGGGTATTGAGATCCTTGAATTTATATAATGAAGAAACCGGGATCATAATTTACGACCTCGATATCCCCGGCTTGAACATAGGCGAAACGTATACGTTTTATACCGATCATATTGCCGGCCCCTACGACGTCATAGTAAACCCGACGCAGTTTGCCCGCGCCGAATAAAAAAACAGTATAAGGAGATGGTAAAATGAATAAGACGATGACAGTATTTCTGGTGATTATTATGATTTTATCCGTATGTGCCCGCGCGGTGAATAATGGTGATATAAACAACGACGGAGAGGTAAACAACAAGGACGTTGTGAAGCTGTTCAGGCACGTCAGCAGCGAAGAGGTACAAACGAAAGCCGACGCTGATGATTACGATATAAACGGCGATGGTTCGGTGGACAATAAAGACGTTACCGCCCTGTTCAGATCCGTAAGCGGAAAGAGTATGTACGAGGGATCGTATCCCGTGTATCTCAGCGTGACCGCCGGTGAAAACACGGTTTATCCCGATGCGTACATGGTGGGAGAATCCGTGTATGACGACGATATAAAAGGCTGGATTTGCGCGGAAGGTCCCGGCGCCGACATTGCCGAAAACGTCCCCGTGCTGTCTTATGACGGAGTTGACCTTGACGTAGTCTGGCACAGCGCCGGCACTGAAACAAAGGTAAGCTCGTGGCTGTATAACAGCCGGCAGGAGCTGAACGATATAAACGAATTCCTAAAGACCGCGCCCGCAGGTTTATACAGATTTGTATTGACGTTTACCGTAAAGGGACGGCTTATTGAAGGCACGTATGAGAATATGTGCTGGGATTACCCGTTTGAAGTCGTGATCCCGGCGTCAGGTGACGAGCTTGTAAAGCCGGATAAAACAGTGTTCACACCGGATAAGCAGGCGTTAGCGGACGAGTATTATCTTAAAATGAAGGAATTATACCCCGAATTCGGACAAATACCGCGCGATATGCTTTTTGAATACGTATTCATAGGGGAAGAAGGTTTTTTCACCGTGGAATTTGAATTCTGTTACGGCGGAGCACAAACCGACTGCAGATGCAGATTCAGTACGAGCCCGAAATATCCGGAAGGACGTTGGACTTTATACGAAAACGGATTTAAAAAGTTTTATCAGACCGGTATAACGGCGGAAGAAATGAAAGCGATCCGTGAATACCTCGCAAATCAGGTCATAGCTTATATAAACGAGTACAATCTTGAAAACGCGGGCGTAACGCCGGACGGTATATTGATATTTTTACAGGATTATCAAGGTAAGCTGTCTGTCTGCACGGAATGGATAGCAAAGGTGACGGAGCAGACGACAATGCAGTTCGGCTGCGGCGACCACGCACACGTTTTCGCAGAATACGTTATAGAAGATTATAAGGGCGGTCAGTGACCGCCCCTATCATAATATAACGCTAAAGGATTTTCGTAAATATATTTAGCGTGCTTTTCATAATCTTCTTTATTTCGGATAATATGATCAAAAAATGATTTTTGC
>JAEEGW010000218.1 GCA_016280525.1 Clostridiales bacterium | reverse complement strand
TTTTTTGCTTTTGCAATATCACAAGTGACTATATCAGCCTAAATAACGGTAACTCAATCTTCCCATTGGCAGACTTCTGCCGGAAACGTAGTAATCCGTTATATCGTCCGGGTGCTCTATGCCGTCCGCGACTTTGAAATAGATATTCGCGTTTCCCTCGATCCCGAGCACGGTCTTGGGGATCTTTACCTGCAGGATGTTGCCGGACAGATAGTAAACGCCCTCTCCGACGGTTTCACCCGTAAAGTCCGCGACCAGTTTGTCGACCGTGGTCTTTCCGTCTTTTGCTCCGCGGTTTATTACGTATTCGTATCCGTTCCAGCCTTTCAGCTCAAGCTCGCCAACACCTATAAATATATTCATCCAGCCGGTGTCTTCCTCCTGCCGCGGTGCGATGACGTCATCCGTTTTGATATAGAAATACAGATGCGTTTCGCTCTCCGTCACTCTTACCTCGTAAATATTGTTTCTCGCGGCGTCCTGCGTATATTTGATGCTCGGAACAGCGCCGATCGACGCGCGCGGTGTATTGTCTCGCCCTACGCTCTTGAACACGGATCTTACTTTGTTCCATTCCGTCGTGTCTTCAATCATCGGGATGCTTATTTCCGCGCTTTTTACTCTCGTTTCGGTCAGATATTCGCCCTTATATTCCTTTATGTTTTTGCAAAGCTGCATATAGAAGTTGTCTTCATATCCGCCGCGCATCATTTCCGCATCGCGCGAGAATTCGTCGTTGCAGAGATCGACGAGTGCGAATTCGCCGTTGTATTCAAATTTTGAAGCGACCCACTCGTTCCAGCCGGTGACGAAGACCATATCCGGATCTTCTTTTTTCGCCGTGTCCCAGCAGCTCTGGAAGTACGTTCCCTTCTCCGCGTCCGCGGTCACGTTTTTGTTTTCGTCAACGGACCAGCCGCGGCCGAAATTGAGCGCGCCCTGCGTCAGAGAAGCGGACATAGGCAGCGCAGGATGCGCCGCGACAGCCACGTTTATAACGTCGCCGTGGACGGGCGCCGGATACTGGAATTCTATCCACGGAATGTTGTCTTTGTAGCTGTTATATTCAGTCGGCCATTCCGGTCTTTTGAACGAGAAGAAATCAAGTATCTCGGCTGAGAGCTTTTCCGGTTTGTACGAGCTGTCGTCCGTCGCTTTTTTATCGTACGCCGCTTTATTGTAAGCGATTATAAGCGGTTTGCCGTTATAGTAATACCACGCGTCTTTATACAGCCCTTTAGCGTATATGTTGTTGTAAAGCTTGTTTACGATATTCGTCGAGTACGCGTGAGTGTAGAACACGACCTGCGGCACGTTGTCCCAGCCCTGCTCGCGCAGAGCGCATATTTCACGCATGATAAGCGGATAGACCGCGTCGTACGTAACGGCGTTCGTCACGTCAAAGCAGAGATAATCAACGCCGGCAGATGCCAATAGCTGCAGATGGCGGCGTATGACCCAGACGTCGCCGCTGTTGTAGTAGCCGAAAAGCGGCTCACCCCAGAAATAGCTCGTGCCGGTAGGCGCTATGTTTTCGTCATAAGCGTCAAGCGAAAACATAAGATCGAGCCCGTTTTCCATATTCAGTATCTTTGATACGTCGTATATCTTATCGGAATGCTCGCCTAAATGCTGACCGAGGGTGAGAAAATAGAATATTCCCACCTGCCTGTCCTTATCCGTCTTCGGCAGTGTTGCGTCAAAGCTGCGTCCGAGCTTGTCGATGCCTACTATGAAGTTATTTGAATATCCGCCGTTATAATAATCTTTTGCGCTTATATACACGGTATTATCCTCCGGAATTATCTCCGTTTCCGGCTCGGTCGTAGATACTTCCGTCTGCGTCTCCGGCATCTCGGGCGTGTCGCAGCCGACTGTAACGGACGCTAAAATCAAAAGACAAAGTATTAAACAAACGATCTTTTTCATTGTCTGCCTCCCTTACAGCTTATCCTCGTCGCCGGTTTTTCTGCCCTTGACGATAAAGGTTATTATCAATGCGAGCACCGCGACCGTCGCTATTACCGCGACGATTATCACGGTAGTCGATCTGCCGCCGTTGTCCGCCTCTGCCTCGGACGTCGCGGGCGACGTATCGAAATCTATCGTCTCCCGCTCCGTTTCGGTCTCGACCGTGTACTCGTTTACGACTTTTACGGAATAAGCCGCGGATTTGCTGCCGTAGTTTACCGTAAGCAGCTTAACGCCGACGGTCTTGTTATCAAAGCCTTCTATCATATCGGCGGTGACTTTGACGTCCTCTTTCACGCCGTTTTCGTACGTTATTTCAAGATAAGTGTCTGACAGATCAAGCTCTTCTCCTATCAGATACTCGCTTTTTTCCGGCTGTACCTTTATATCAACGCGCTTTACGGCAAGCGCCGGCTTTGTTTCCTGTGCCTGTTTTTCGTATTCGCAGACGTATATGTTGTCAATATTCGCCGAGCTTATCCTCATGCCGTATGCAACGGTGGAATATTCCGCGCAGATGCGGCAGTTTAAAACTGTCTTTACAAGCTCGCCGTCCGCGCCGTAAATACCGGCTTTCGTGTAGAGTTTGCACGACGACATAAAGTCGAAGTCTGTGATCTCGGAAAGCTCTATATAGCATACAAGCGCGTCGTCCGCGAATATTTTCACGGTCTTTCCGTCGTCTTCAAAGCGCAGGTTCACGTAGGCTTTTGAAAAATCCGATTCAAGGTCAAAATACGTTTTGTCCGTGCCTATGCCTTTTGCCTGCGTTTCGTCCGCGGTCTTTGTGCAGAGGATTATCTGCTTGCCGCGCGGAATGACGCATATACCGGTGCAGCCTATGCCCTCGTTATCCGCCTCGCCTTTGGCGGTAAGCGTTCCGTCGTGCTCAAAATACGGCGTGCCGGACAGGCTCTCACCGGTGCTTCTGACGAAAACGCCGAAGAACTGGGAACCGAATATCTGAAAATCCGTGCTGAAAACGTAGGGCCCTTCCAGCTTGCGGTTCAATATAAGCTGAGTGAACGGCGAAAAGTGGAGCGTTTCCTTATCGCCCCACGCGTCGTTGTCCGTGGCTTTATACGCGGTCCATTCGTTTGTCAGGCTTGTATACGTAAGAAACGACGCTTTGTCTGCAAGGCCGGAAAAGTCCTCTTTCGTCTCGTATACTACCGTTTTATCCGCCTGCGCGGATACGTAAACCGTAAGAATGACCGCCGTTACAAAAATGACGGCGATCGTTCTTTTTAAAAATGTTATATTCTTCATCCTTTTTTATAAACCGTTCCCTGCGGTGTGTCAATAAGCGTTATTCCCGCCGCTGCGAGCTCCGCTCTTATGGCGTCCGCTCTTGCGTAATCCTTTGCTTTTTTAGCCGCGGCGCGCTCCGCTATCTTTGCTAAGATCTCCGGGTCGCCTTCTTCTTTTTCTTCCTCGTAAGGTTTGAGAAGATCGAGCGCTAAAACTTTGTCAAAATCGGCTATTACCGCGCGCTTCGTTTTGTCGTTTATATCGGCTTTCAGCACGTCGTACACCGCGGTGAGCGCAAGCGACGTGTTCATATCGTTATCAAGCGCCTCTTTGAACTTTGTCCTGAACTCTTCGGCGGCTTTTTCGTCTGTCTCGCCGTTATCGGACAGCGACGCGCATTTCGTGCGCAGCTTTTTGTAAGCGGACGCGGCGTTCTCCACCGCTTCGTCCGAATAGACGAGGTTCTTTCTGTAATGGGAGTTAAGGCAGAAATATCTGTACGCGAGCGGGTCGAGCCCCTGCTCTTCAAGCACGGATACCGTCAGGAATTTGCCGGACGATTTGCTCATTTTACCGGACGCGGTGTTAAGGTGCAGAACGTGGAACCAGAAATTGCACCACTTGTGGCCGAGATACGCCTCGGACTGCGCTATTTCGTTTGTGTGGTGCGGGAACTGGTTGTCTATACCGCCGCAATGGATGTCAAGCTGCTCTCCGCAGTATTTGATAGATATAGCGGAGCATTCTATATGCCAGCCGGGATAACCGTAGCCCCACGGGCTGTCCCATTTGAGCTCCTGATCTTCAAATTTCGATTTTGTAAACCAAAGTACAAAATCAGCCTTGTTGCGCTTGTTTTCGTCCGCTTCAACGCCTTCGCGCACGCCCACTTCAAGATCTTCCGCGTCGTGCTCGCCGAAAACGTAGTATTTATCGAGCTTTGACGTGTCAAAATAAACGTTGCCGCCCGCCTGATACGCGTAGCCTTTTTCAAGCAGGACTTTTATCATCTCAATAAATTCGGCTATGCAGCCGGTCGCCGGCTGGATAACGTCCGGACGCTTGATGTTGAGCTTGTCCGCGTCCGCAAAGAACGCTTTGGTGTAGAAATCCGCTATTTCCATAACGGTCTTGTGCTCGCGCTTGGCGCCTTTCAGCATCTTGTCCTCGCCGGTGTCGGCGTCGGAGGAAAGGTGACCGACGTCCGTTATGTTCATAACGCGGCATACGTCGTAACCGGCATAATCAAGGTATCTTACGAGGATATCCTCCATTATGTAGCTTCTTAAATTGCCTATGTGCGCGTAGTGGTAAACCGTCGGGCCGCAGGTGTAGATTTTGACTTTGCCGGGTTCGTTTGTGTAAAATTCTTCTTTTTTATGTGTCAAGCTGTTATATAACTGCATTAGTTTTCACTTCCTTTTTCTTTTTCGTCAAGTCTTTTTTCAAGCTCCGCTATCCTCTGCTGAAGCCTGCAAAGCTCCTGAGCAACGGGGTCGGGGATATGTATCTGGTCAAGGTCGGACGTACAGCTCTCCGCCGGTACCGCTCCCTCGCGTCTGACGACGCGGGCGGGCATACCGACGGCAGTGCTCCCCTCCGGTATCTCGTTCAAAACCACCGCGCCGGCGGCGATCTTTGAGTTATCGCCGACCTTGAAGGGTCCGAGCACTTTCGCGCCCGCGCCTATCATAACGTTGTTGCCGATAGTCGGGTGGCGCTTGCCTACGTGCTTGCCCGTACCGCCGAGCGTCACGCCCTGGTATATGGTGCAGTTGTCGCCTATCTCCGCGGTCTCGCCTATAACGACGCCCGCGCCGTGGTCTATAAACAGATTTTTGCCTATTTTGGCGGACGGATGTATCTCTATATCCGTCACGAATTTGGCCGCCTGGCTTATCGCGCGCGCGGTGAATTTATGACCCTTTTCGTCAAGGGCGTGCGCGACGCGGTACGCGGCGACGGCGTGAAGCCCGGAGTATAAGAACATGACCTCGGCTTCGCTTGAAGCCGCGGGGTCGCGCTCCATAATAGAGTCTATATCTTCTTTAAGACCCTTTATTCCCTCCGCTATTTTTTCTACTATATCGTTGTCCTTGCCTTTATCTTCCAGAGCTTTGTTCAAGCCCGCGGCAAGCTGAGATAATTTACTTTCCAAAACATACACTCCCGGATCATACTTTATTTCAGTATATATTATATATCATAATTTGTGATTTGTAAACTACTATTTTTCAAATTTTTCCCTGTTTTATAAAAAATAAGCGGGTATATTACCGTTACTTCAGGCAAATACTATTAAAAAACGAAAGGAACGGCAAAAAAAATGAGCGTTGAACAACTGAAAAAAGAAACGGCAAACGTTATGGACAAGGC
>JAEEGW010000217.1 GCA_016280525.1 Clostridiales bacterium | reverse complement strand
TCGCCCCCTCAATCTCGTTTAGAGATTGTGGGAGGGGCCGAGGGGTTCCCCGTTGCGAACATAGTGAGCAATGGGGGTTCCGGAGGGGATGGGGGGTATGGGGGGTTCTCGGCGAAGCCGAGCTTGAGGGGAGGGTAACCACCCATATTCGTCCCGTAGGGACACCTTACCTATTC
The DNA here is from genome assembly GCA_016280525.1 of Clostridiales bacterium. GTDB lineage: Bacteria > Bacillota > Clostridia > Oscillospirales > CAG-272 > UBA1248. The sequence continues at coordinate 2,641 of JAEEGW010000217.1, read as the reverse complement.
ACTATTCACTATTCACTATTCACTCGGGAGGGAAAACCCCTCCCCTACGACGGACGACCAACGGTCGCCCCTGCATTCTTAATTCTTAATTCTTAATTCCTCATTCACACCCGCAGCAAGCCCGAAAGACCTTCCGCCGAAAACGCTCCCGCGCGCTCTATCGCCGCACGGCTGTTTTTGTTGAAATTCGTATGGCCAATATATCTGTAAAGCGCTGCGATCTTGTCCGCAAACTGTTCCTCCGTTTCACACCTCGCCGATATGAACCGAACAAGCGCGTATTCGCAGACGACTCCGCACAAAGCGGTCTTTATATCGTCTCCCGGAAAATCCGTTATAAACATACGGTTTATGATAAGATTCTCAAACCATCTATCCGCTTTTGGGAAACGGTTGTCAAATGCGGCGATATCCTTATACAGCCGCTCTTCTCCGTCCCTGTCTTTTCCGTACTCATAAAAATCCTTATAAACGACCTCGGCAAAGCGCTCCGACGCCTCCGCCATGATACCCGTATACATAGAAAGCAGACCGAAATAAAAGTACGTATAGCCGTGATCAAAAACGTCCGGCAGAAGAGCCGCTATTCTTTCTCTCAGCGGTTTTTCGCGGTTTTGAAGCGCCTTTACATAACCCGCCATAGGCTCCGGCAGAGGCGAAGAAAACGAAAGCGGCGCATCCCGCATAAGCAACTCAACGACACGCTCGCAGCTTGCGGAGCAGCCCGCGTGTTTTTCGGTAAGCGACCGCGGGTACATACGGCACACCGCGGGAAGAACTTCTTCTCCGCAGGCTATCTGCAGCGAGCAAAGCCCATCCTCGTTTATCAGCCTGCATTTGCCCGTATAAGACGGCTTCATCATCGCGTAGCGCTCCGGCGCGGGATCGTCCACGACCGCAAGCGCGCAGTCGAGAACATATCTCAGCTCCGCCGGGCATTCGAGCCCGATCAACCTGAAATATTCCTCATCGGACACGGTTATCCCCCAACCTCCGCAGCAAACGCTCCGGCAGTCTCCGCATTTGCATTTGAATTTATCGTAATAATCAGCTTTTATCATAATTCTTTCTCCGTTTCTCACGTCACGTCTTCCCATTCAAATTCAACGTAATCAGAAGACAGCTCGATCAGAAAATATGACGTGTACCATAGCTTTATCATCATCTGACCATAACAAACGTAATGATACAGGTATTCAAGCTGTTCGCCTGAAAGGGCGGTAAATTCATCAGTGTTTATGTGTTTATAATCAAACCGCTCTCCGGTTTTGTCCGGTACGGATCTGTAAACGTCGACAGAATCCCCGTCGTCAGACAAAAGATGAAATCTTATTATAAGCGATTTTGCATCAGAATGTGTGAATTTTATGGAATCATAGTTTGCAATATCACTGTTAAACGTAAACGTCAAAAATTCCCCGTTTATATTTACAATCTTTATAACACAGTCGTGCGGAACAGGTATCGTCGGCAGCGTGTCACGGTTCAAGCAATATTTTTCGATCATTTTTAACTCTCCTTAAAACATTTCCGCGCTCGCAAAAACAAGACTATTTTCTATAACATTAACACTTCTATTATACCGCAAAACCGCAACAAAGTCAAGACGGTATAAATCTTGACTTTTTAATATTTTCGTGATATAATAACATAATAAATAAAAAATTTAAGGAAAAACAAGTATGAAATACGTTTCGACTCGCGGGGGGATAGAGGCTCTGTCCTCCGCACAGGCAATAAAAAAGGGGATAGCGGACAACGGCGGCCTTTTCGTGCCGGATCACATCCCGCTCCTTACCGATTCGCTGTTTGACAGACTTGCGAAAATGGACTACGCGGAGCGTGCCGCGGAGATCCTCTCCCTGTTTCTTACCGATTACGACAAGACGGATCTTCTGATAGACTGCAAAAAGGCGTACGCGAATTTTGACACGGATCCGCCCGCCCCCACGGTAAAATTCGGGGAGAACAAATATATGCTCGAGCTGTTCCACGGCCCGACCTGCGCTTTCAAAGACATGGCGCTTCAGATAATGCCGCGCCTTCTCTCCCGCGCGCTTAAGATGACGCGCGAAAAACGGACTGCGTATATTTTGGTCGCAACCTCGGGCGACACGGGAAAAGCCGCGCTTGAAGGCTACCGCGACGTTGACGGCGTACGCATAAAAGTATTCTACCCGGTTGACGGCGTGTCCGATATACAGAAGCTGCAAATGTCTACGCAGGAAGGATCGAACGTCTCCGTCCAGGCGATAGAAGGCAACTTTGACGACGCGCAGAACGGCGTAAAACGCATTTTCGCGGACAAAGAGTTAAACGAAAAACTGCGTGAAGCCGGCTACGTGCTGACGAGCGCGAACTCCATAAACTGGGGCCGCCTGGCGCCGCAGATAGTTTACTATATCTCTTCATATATCGATCTTTATAACGCCGGTGAGATAAAACGCGGCGAGCAGATCTGCTTCTGCGTGCCTACCGGCAATTTCGGCAACATTTTCGCCGGATATCTGGCGGCGAGAATGGGTCTGCCGGTCAAGCGCTTTATCTGCGCGTCAAACAAAAACAACATTTTGACGGATTTCTTACAGACCGGCGTATACGACAGGAACAGAGAGTTTTATCAGACCTCTTCCCCGTCTAT
>JAEEGW010000216.1 GCA_016280525.1 Clostridiales bacterium | reverse complement strand
TGGATTCTCTGTCATTCAGCGCACAAATAATATGATCAATAATTGCTTCGTTCAGCGGGTGATCAGGATTAAAGCGGATACCGAGAAAAACAGCATATAAATCATACAAATCATAAGTATTCAGCATATAATCCTCATTTCAATTCCGTGCCCGTTTTTTGCTTACTTTTCAACGTGTTGACTGAAGAAATAAGTATTTTTCGTATTTCATCACATTCGGCTGATAGCATACTTGACTTTAGCGTATCTATACTTTGCGTTGACAGTAAAGTATCAAGCCAATAATCACACTCATTACATTCTTTCAGAGCAATCTCCAGTTTTGATATAAAATCCTTTGTTCCTTGTGCAAATTGAGCTTCATGGATATTTGCGCCTACCGACGTTCCACTCCTGAGCAGCTGGTCAATCAGCGTATATTCAACCTTATTCTTTCTCATCTCACGACAAGCATGAATTATATCAATCGCAAATTGCTTTGATTTGATTCGTAATATGCTTTCCGCCATTTTCAGCTCCTGTAAGTTAATAGTTAATAGTTGATAACTATTAGTTGATTTTCGCGTGGCGAAAATCACTCCCACTCTATCGTGCCCGTGGGTTTAGGCGTTAAGTCGTAGAGGACGCGGTTGACGCCTTTGACCTCGTGGACTATGCGGTCGACTATTTTTCCCAAAACGTCGTACGGTATGGGCTCTATCGTCGCAGTCATCGCGTCGCGCGTATTGACCGCACGGATGATAACGGGCCACTCAAAGCTGCGCAAGCCCTCTTTGACGCCGACGGATTTGTAATCCGGTATTATCGTGAAATACTGCCATACCTTGCCGGCAAGACCCGCGTTATCAAACTCCTCACGCAGTATCGCGTCGGCTTCGCGCAGAGCTTCAAGCCTGTCGCGCGTGATCGCGCCTAAGCAGCGCACGCCGAGACCGGGTCCCGGGAACGGCTGACGGTATACCATATTATCGGGCAGGCCGAGCGTCTTGCCCACGACTCTGACCTCGTCCTTGAAAAGCAGCTTTATAGGCTCGACAAGCTCGAATTTCAGATCGTCCGGCAGACCGCCGACGTTGTGATGCGCCTTGACGGGACCTGATTCGAGGATATCCGGGTAAATCGTGCCCTGCGCGAGGAAATCTATACCGGAAAGCTTTCTCGCCTCTTCTTCAAACACGCGTATGAATTCCGCGCCTATTATCTTTCTTTTCTTCTCCGGCTCGGCTACGCCCGCCAGCTTGTCAAGGAAGCGGTCTACCGCGTCTACGTATATAAGATTCGCTTTGAGCTCGTCGCGGAAGACTTTTATCACCTGTTCCGGCTCGCCCTTGCGCAAAAGACCGTGATTTACGTGCACGCACACGAGCTGATCTCCCACGGCTTTTATAAGCAGCGCCGCGACAACGGAGGAATCAACTCCGCCGGATAGCGCCAAAAGCACTTTTTTGTCGCCTATCTGCGCTCTTAAAGCCTTGATCTGTTCGTCGATAAAGCTCTGCGCCAGCTCTGTTGTCGTTATTCTCACCATGTTTTCGTCGCGTTTGTTGTTATCCATCTGAATATCCTCCGTTATTGTATTTTTACGTATTTATAATACCATAAATATCTATGAATTGCAATATCATTTTTAAAGATTTTTATAATAATCGCCTTGACTTTATATAAGCAAGATGATAAAATGATCATAAAAGCAGACTGCGTATCATATTTTTTAGCAGTACCTTTAAAGGAGGCTGTTTAAAATGGATATCAGACTGCTTGACGGAGAAGTACAGGGCGTTTCGCTCGGGGTCGAGACGCTTATTTCCATAGCGTCAAGGCAGCGAAGAAGGGAATATTTTTACAGATCTTTGCTCCGCTGTGCGCTGCTTACGCTCATATTTTTAGCGTTCGGCTGCTTCTTTGCGATATACGCTGCCGAAAAGGGATACACGGGTGCGTTTTTTGATCTTGCGTCGCCGCCGTTTGATTTTCGCGGTATGCTCAAAGAGCTGTTTTTGCTGTCAATTGTCCCGTCCGTATGCTTTGCGTTGTGCTACTTGTTCGGCGGGCGGCTTTACCGGCTCTGCGACACCGTTTTCCCGGCTGTATACGGGATCGCCGCCGGAATGTTTTATTACACGTCTTTTACGTCTCTGTTTACGTCTTTTTCCGTGTCGCACACGGTAACGCTCGCACCTTATCTGGCTCAGACGCTTTGCGTGATTGCCGTCTACACTCTGTTTTGTCCGGTCTGCGCGTGCTACGGCAGATGCAGGTGCCGGCAAAACGCCGAAAGCGGCGATCTGAATAACTGCTTTACGTATTTTCTTGTGTCGCTTACAGTCATTTCGCTGTCTTTGATATTGCGCGACACGGCATCGTTTTTCTTAAAAATGTTCGGATGATTTAAGGAAGTTTATAAAATGGAAGAAAAGCAAAAAAAGAAAAAATTCAATATTTTTGATATTTTCAATTCCCAGCGCGTCGGCAAAGGCGTAGAAAAAGGAGAAGTGAAAGACCCGTCGTTCAAAAACTTTTTCAAGTATTTCGGCAGATCTTTTACGCGTCTTTTGAACGTAAACCTCATGTTCACGTTCTTCTGCCTGCCGCTGTTTTTCGCGCTGTTTGCGATAGCCGGATATTTTGACAAAAGCGTGGCTGACGTTTCGCATCCGCTCGCGTCGGTGTTAAACGGTTTTATTGCTAGCGGTGAGATAAATCCGCTGACGATGACGCTGTACGGCGTATACGGCCTGCGCGACGGCATGGCTTCGCAGATATCCGTTCCGTCGATCGTGTTTTACTGCCTGTCGGGACTTACCCTGTTCACGTGGGGATACGCAAACGCCGGCATGGCGTACACGATTAGAAATATGCTCAAAGGCGAGCCGGTGTTCGTATGGAGCGACTTTTTCCGCACGGCGAAAAAGAATCTCGGACAGGCTATGCTCGTCGGTATAATCGACGCGGCGATAATAGGTCTGTTATATTACAACATGAGATTTTATTCCGCCAATTCGTCTTCCACCGTGTTTTATTTCATGTATATAGCGACTATAATATTCATGGCGCTGTACGCGGTGATGCGGACGTATATCTACCCGATGCTCGTAACGTTCAAGCTCGGCACGTTCAAGATATTTAAAAACGCGTTCATATTCACGTTTGCCGGAATAAAAAGGAATATTTTAGGCCTTTTGGGAATGATAATAGTCGTGGCGCTCAACGCGTTTCTTATGTTCGTTTTCCTGCCGCTCGGCGCTATACTGCCGTTCGTT
>JAEEGW010000215.1 GCA_016280525.1 Clostridiales bacterium | reverse complement strand
TATGCTCCGCGCGGTAAAATCGCTCGGAAAGCAAGAACTTCAAAAGATATTCAGCGAGCAGGACACGGTGGAGATATGCTGCCGCTTCTGCAATAAAAAATTCAGCTTCAAATCTGATATAATGGAGTAAGATCATGGAAAGTGAAGTTTATACCATACCGCTTACGTCGATAATCGACGAATTTCAGCTTGAGGTCATATACGCGCCGGAAAACATAGCGGAAATACAGGTAATCAGAAGCGACGTGAACCGCCCGGGACTGAAGCTCTCCGGCTTCGGCAAGCTGTTTGAAAACGACAGGATTCAGATAATAGGCCGCGTGGAGTACGAATATCTCTGCTCCCTTGACGAAAAAGCAAGACACGATAGCTTCGCGAGTCTTGTGGACGAGCTGCCGGTCTGCATAGTTTTCACGACGGCTCTTCCGGTATCGGACGAGCAGGTGCAGACCTGCCGTGCAAAAAACGTGCCGCTTCTGCGCACCAAAACGCTGACGAGCGAATTCATGGCGGCGCTTATAGCGTCTTTGAACGTGTCGCTCGCGCCGCGCACGACGCGCCACGGCGTTCTTGTTGAAGTATACGGCGAAGGTATTTTGATGCTCGGCGACAGCGGCGTAGGCAAAAGCGAAACGGCGATAGAGCTCGTAAAGCGCGGCCACCGTCTCATAGCGGACGACGCGGTAGAGATAAAGCGCGTTTCCGCAACGACTCTCGTCGGCACGGCGCCGGAGATAATCCGCCACTACGTGGAACTTCGCGGCATAGGCATAGTTGACGTGCGCCGGCTTTTCGGTATGGGCGCGGTCAAGCTGACTGAAAAGATCGACCTCGTCATAGAGCTTGAACAGTGGGTGCAGGGCAAAATGTACGACCGCTTCGGGCTTGAATCCGAGTATAAGGAGATCTTAGGCATAAATATCCCGTCAATAACCATACCTGTCCGTCCCGGCAGAAACTTAGCGATTATCATAGAAATAGCCGCTATGAACAGCCGCCAGAAGAAAATGGGCTACAACACGGCGGAAGAGTTCAACAAGCGCCTTATGGGACAGATAAACGGCGACAAGTAGTATTATCACATTATTTTCAGAAAAATTTCTCAAATCTTAACCTAAAATCCGTTTGTTTTTTCCATATTTATATGGTAAAATACACGCATTAGCTATTATGGGGGTTTTTATGGCTGACTTTATAATATCCTGCTGTTCATCCGCGGACCTGACAAAAGAGCGGTTTGACAAACGCGATATAAAATATATATGCTTTCACTTTTCGCTTGACGGTGTTGAATATCCTGACGATCTCGGACAAACGATGCCGCCCGAAGAGCTTTACCGCAGGATGACGGAAGGACAGAGCACAAAAACGTCACAGCCGTCCGCCGGCGAATACATAGAGTTTTTCGAGGGATTTCTCAAAGAAGGCAAGGATATACTTCACGTAACGCTCTCCACCGGAATTTCCGGCGCGTACAATTCCGCGATAGTTGCCGCGGAGGCGATGCGTCAGAAGTATCCGGAGCGCAAAATATACGTCGTTGACTCGCTCGGCGCGTCAAGCGGCTACGGGCTTATAATGGATACGCTCGCCGACAAGCGCGACGAGGGCATGAATATAGACGAGCTGAACGAATGGCTGCTTGAAAACAGACTGAAAATGCACCACTGGTTTTTCTCTACCGATCTGACGTTTTATATAAGGGGCGGCAGAGTGTCAAAAGGCTCCGGCTTTATAGGAAATATGCTCGGTATATGCCCGCTTCTGAATATGGATAACCTCGGCCGCCTCATCCCGCGGCAGAAAGTCTTGGGCAAAAAGCGCGTTATAAAGCATACGGTGGAAAAAATGACGGAATTCGCGCAGGACGGGTTAAACTACATCGGTCGCGTGTTCATCTGTCATTCCGAGTGTCTGTCCGACGCGCAGCGCCTTGCCGCGCTCGTTAAGGAGAAGTTCCCGAAAATGAAAGGCGAGCCGGAAATATTCCCGATAGGCGCCACGATCGGCAGCCACACCGGCCCCGGCACGGTCTCCCTGTTCTTCTGGGGAGAAAAAAGAGTTGATTAAAAAACGGCGGTAACGCCGTTTTTTTGTTGCCGTATAGGCGAGCAGCCGCAGGGGCGAGCATTGGTCGTCCTTTTTAAATAATAAAGAAGAAATAATAAAGAATAAAGAATAAAAACCGGTGTCCCTTCGGGACGAATATGGGTGGTTTCCCACCCCTCACGGGAACCCCCATTGCTCACTATGTTCGCAACGGGGAACCCCTTTGCTCGGCTTCGCCGAGAACCCCCCATACCCCCTGTCCCCTCCCACAAATCAAAGATTTGAGGGGGCGTGAGCGGACGACCCGTTGTAGGGGCGACCATTGGTCGTCCGTTGTAGGGGAGGGGTCTCCCCTCCCGCATTAAAGAATAAAGAATAAAGAATAAAAACCGGTGTCCCTTAGGGACGAATATGGGTGGTTTCCCACCCCTCAAGCTCGGCTTCGCCGAGAACCCCCCCCTACCCCCCTGTCCCCTCCCCTCCAATCTACGCTTTGAGGGGGCCCGAAGAGTAAGCGCGTCGGGCGGTGGGTGAGGCCGCCGACGCGCGCGGCTGAAGCCGCATAATAATGAAGACGTCGGCTTTGCCGACTAATGATGCCGTGCCACCCGCGAACCCCCAAAGCTCACGAATTCGCTTCGGGGAACCCCGGCGCACTAATGATGCCGGCGACGTTGTCGCCTAATGATGCGAAGTCACCCGCGTTCCTTAATTAGCCCGCAGGGCGACTTCATTAGCGAAGCGTCTTCATTCCACCATCAGCCCCGCAAGGGGCGACTTCATTCGGGCACGCTGTGCCCGCAGGGGGGATGGTGGGGGGTCAGGGGGGGCGGAAAAGGGGGGAGGGGAGCCCCAAAGGCGGCGTAAGCCGCACAAATCGTCGCGCAGCGACACCTTAAAAAACGGGCGATCAATGATCGCCCCTACATTCTTAATTCTTAATTCTAAATTTTCTACAAATCTTCCTCGTCGTGCGATTTGAAGCCCTCTCCGAAAACGGACGTCGCGCGGGTGACTATCATAAACGCTTTTTTATCCTCCTCGCGCACTATGTCGCGCGCCTCAGGCAGAGCTCTCATGCGCAAAACGATCATAAGGACCTCTTTTTTCTGTCCGGTGTACGCGCCTTTGCCGTCAAGCACCGTCGCTCCGGCGTCAAGCTCGCTCATTATCCGCTCCGCGATCTTGTCCTTTGCCGGGCTTATAATATAGACGAGACGCGCGCTGTCTCCGCCGTAGAGCACGGAGTTAAACACCGCCATATATACCGTCAGCGACAGCGCCGCATACAGAGCGACGTTGATGTTTTTGAACACTATTCCGGATATGACGATTATTATGCCGTCCACAAACAGGAAAAACGTTCCGGTCTTCAGATAACGGAATTTTTGGCGCAGCACGCGTACTATAATATCCGTGCCGCCGGTCGTCGCGCCTGCTCTGAACACTATGCCGATGCCGATAGCCTGCAGCGCTCCGCCGGCTACAGCGGCAAGCAGCTTGTCGTCCGTCACGGCGCCTACCGTCCTGCCCAGGATCTCCATCGCCGCGCTTGATACGGCTACGGCGTAGATGCTTGAAAGCAGAAAACGGAAGCCGAATTTTATCACGCCTATTATCATTATAGGTATATTCAGCACAACGATTATGATACCTACGTTGACCGGCTGTATGAAGTGATTTATGATTATGGCGATACCGGAAACGCCTCCCGGCGCCAGGTCGTTCGGGTCAAGGAACAGCGCTATTCCCACGGCGTATATAAGACTGCCGACGGTTATCAGAATATAATCTATAAAACGTTCTTTGAACGCTTTTTTCTTCATAGACGGTAACTCCTTTCATGTCGTGATATAACTATATCATATTTTTCTCCGTTTTTCAATATCAGTTTGAAACAAAAACGGCAAAGCTATTGATTTTCTTTAAAAAATATGATAAAATCTAAGGAAAAGGAGGGTAAATCATGAAAAGACTTGACGTACTGCTCTCCCTTTTGCCGCGCGGCTGCCGCCTTGCTGACATAGGCTGCGACCACGCGTATATCCCCATATCCGCCGTAAAACAGGGCAAAGCCGTCTTCGCGTACGCGTCCGACGTAAGAAAAGGTCCGCTTTCCCGCGCCGCAAAAAACGTGGCGGAGGCGGGGTTATCCGATAAAATAGTTTTAAACCTCGCAGACGGACTTGACGGAGCGGAGGAATACCGGCCTGACACGGTAGTCATAGCCGGAATGGGCGGCGAGCTGATAGCCGATATAATAGACCGCGCGCCGTTTGCGAAAACGGAGCAAATAACGCTTATCCTGCAGCCGATGACGTGCCCGGACGAGCTTCGGAAATATCTGTTGTCCGCCGGATTTGAAATAGAGCGCGAGCGGCTCGCGTACGAGGACAGGCATATATATCAGATAATCGTCTGCCGCTTCAAAGCCGCCGCGCAGGAATATACCGAAGCCGAGCTTGAGACCGGCAAAAGCCACGAGGACGGCGAGCTTGTCCCGGCGTTATACAAAAAATACATAGCAAAATACGAGAAAATAATAAAAGGAAAATCAAAAGCCGGCATAGACGCGCAAAAAGAGCGCGAAGTGCTTGACGAACTGAGGAAAAAATATGAAAACCTGTGAGCTTTATAAAAAACTTGATGAGATAATACCGTCTTCTCTGAGCTGCGAATGGGATAACGACGGACTTTCCGTGCTCCCGTCGCCCGAACACGAAAGCAAACGCATACTCATAGCGCTTGACGTAAGAAACGAGGTCATAGACTATGCCGAAAAGAACGGATTTGATACGATAGTAACGCATCATCCGCTGATCTTCTCGCCGTTAAAAGAGCTTTGCGGTGAAACCGTCGTATCAAAAAAAGCGCTGCGGCTCATACGCTCAAACATCGCCGCCATGGGTTTTCACACGCGGTTTGACGCGCTTGACGGCGGCGTTTCCGATATCCTTTGCAAAACGCTCGGATTTACGCCTGCTATGAAATTCGGCGAGGGTTTATGTGCTCGGCTTTGTGGCATTGGCGAACACTCATTTGACGAGCTTGCCGCGCATGTAAAAGAAATATTCGGCCCGGCTCACTTCTTTGCCGAAAAAGCGACCGAAAAAGTGCATTGCGCCGCGGTCTGCGGCGGCGCGCCGGACGATGAGATAACGGAGGCAAAGGCGCTCGGCGCGGACGTTTTCATCTGCGGCGAGGTGAAGTATCATAACGCGATAGACGCGGCGGATGACGGAATGAACGTTATATGCGTCGGCCATTACGAGTCGGAATCCCCGGCGCTGCAACGTTTGTGCGAAACAGTATCGGCGGCAAGCGGCGAATATGTAGAGATCTACGGAGTAAAACAGTATGCCGTATGATTCGTTTACCGCCGCCGCGGTCGTCTCACAGATAAATAAAGAGCTTTCCGGCGCACGCGTCGAGCGCGTTAACGCGCCGTCCGCGGACGAGATAGTGCTGAATCTGCGCACGGACGACAGGCGGAGCGTAAAGCTGTGCCTTTCCGCCTCGTCAAGCATACCGAAAGTCAATCTGACGGACGTCGTGAAGGACAACCCCGCGCAGGCGAGCGCGCTTTGCATGCATCTTAGAAAACATTTAAATTCGGCGAGGCTGCTCTCGGCCGAACAGCCGGATTTTGAGCGCGTCATAAAGCTGAAATTCGCCGCGACGGACGAGATGGGTTATCCTCGCGACGAGTATATTTTCTGCGAGATAATGGGCAAGTACAGCAACGTCATAGTGACTGACGCGGACGGAAAGATAATAAACTGCGTGAAGCCCGTTGACATAACCGTATCTTCAAAACGGCAGGTGCTCCCCGGCATGAGATACGAGGCGCCGCCCCCGCAGGACAAGCTGATACCGGCGACCGTTACGGCGGACACGTTTGCCGAGCTGTGCGAAAAATACGCGGAGATAGACTCAGACGGCTTTTTTGTAAAATGCTTCCGCGGCTTTTCCCCGCTTTTGTCGCGTGAGGCCGCGTATCTTGCAAACGCCTCCGGCAGACCCGTGCGCGGCCGCGGAGCCGCGCTTTACGCGGTATTCCGCAGATTCGTCTCCCGCGTGGAAAACGCTGAATTTTCGCCGTGCATCGTCTACGACGGCAAACGCCCGGTCGATTATTCGGCATTTGAGCTGAAGCAGTACGGCGACGGCGCGGAGATACGGCGCTTTTCCACGGTAAGCGAGTGCATTGACGTGTTTTACGCCGAACGCGAAAGCGTTGAGAGGATAAAACAGCGCGGCGGCGACATACTTCGACTCGTCGGCGCGGCGGAAGCGCATATCAAAAAGAAGCTTGAAAACATTGCGGACGATTTAAAGAGATGCGAGGACGCGGAAAAATACCGCCTTTACGGCGATCTGCTTACCGCGAATCTTTACAGAGCCGAAAAAGGCGGCGCGTCTCTGACCGTGGAGAATTATTACGAAGACGACGCGCCGCAGATAACCATACCGCTCGATCCGCGCATATCGGTGTCCGCAAACGCGCAGAAGTATTATAAAAAATATAACAAGGCGAAGACCGCGAAGACCGAGGCGTCAAAGAGAGCCGAAGAAGCTCGCGCGGAGCTTGAATACATCCTCACCGTGTCGGACGCTCTGAGCCGCTCCGAGACGGAGGAAGACCTTGAACAGCTGCGCGCGGAACTTTACGAAACGGGCTACGCAAAGCGCAAAAAAGACGCGAAAAAAGCAAAGGCGGTCAAGACCCGCCCGATGCATTTCAGAACGGATAACGGATACGACGTTTATATAGGCAAAAACAATATACAAAACGATCATCTTACGCTCAAAGAAGCCTCGCGTTTCGACTGGTTTTTCCACGTCAAGGACGCGCCGGGCAGCCACGTCATAATGGTGCAGGACGGCGACGAGCCGCCGGCTGAGGACTTCACGCAGGCGGCGCGCCTTGCGGCGTATTACTCGTCAAAGCGCGACGGCGTAAACGTAGAGGTCGATTATACGCAGGTCAGAAACATAAAAAAGCCGGCGGGATCCGCGCCGGGCTTTGTGATATACCATCAGAACTATTCCGCCGTCGTGACGCCCGACCCGGACGAAGCGGCGAGATTAAAGGTCGACAAATAATGACAGAAAAATCGGTAGGCATCTGCACGCTCGGCTGCAGGGTAAATCAGTATGAAAGCGACGCTTTGGCGCAGCTTCTTTTTGAACGCGGCTGGGACGTGCGCGATTTTACCGAAAAATGCTCGGTTTACATAATAAACACCTGCACGGTGACGGCTGAATCGGACAGAAAGTCGCGTCAGCTGATACGCCGCGCAAAAACGGTCAACCCGGACGCTTTCGTCATAGCCTGCGGCTGTTATACGCAGGTCAAACCGCAGGACGTGACGGGCTTTGCGGATTTTATCTGCGGCACTCGCAACAAGACCGCGGCGGTCGAGGCGGCGGAAAGATTCATAAACGGGTTTGAAACCGGAAAAACCGCTCTGCCCGCGCCGTCAACTCTTCCTTTCGAGCCGCTTTTCGCGCCGCATACGGAGAGAACGCGCGCGTTTGTGAAGATAGAGGACGGCTGCGACGGCAAATGCGCGTACTGCCTCATAAGGATCGCCCGCGGAAACGTCGTTTCACGCAGCGAAGCGGATATTTTAGCCGAGCTTGAGGCGCTGTACGACGCCGGATATCCCGAAGCGGTGCTGACGGGAATAGAAACTTCCGCGTACGGCCGCGACACCGGCACGGATCTTTTGTCGCTTCTGCTTAAAACAAACGGTATTAAATGCCCGCCGCGCATACGGTTGAGCTCTATCGACCCCGCGTATCTGACGCCGGCGGTATCGGAAAAACTCGCCGGGGTGAAGCGGCTGATGCCGCATCTGCATCTGTCCGTGCAGAGCGGAAGCTCCGCGGTCTTAGCGGCGATGAGGCGCAAATACAACGCGGATATGCTGTACAGGAATATAGAAGCCTGCCGCAAAAACATACCCGGCGTAAGATTTTCAGCCGATATAATAGCGGGATTCCCGGGCGAAACGGAAGAAGATCACAGAAAAACGATGCGGTTTTTGGATTTTGCAAACCTCGTCCACGCGCATATCTTCCCGTTCTCCGAGCGCGAGGGCACGGAAGCGGCAGCAATGAAAAACCGGCTTGACAAAAAGACGAAAACGCGCCGCGCCGCCGAGCTTGCAGAGCATCAAGAGGAAATAAACAAAGCCGATGCGGAAAAACTTACAGGCACGGAGGCGGAAGTGCTGTTTGAAGAAACGGACGGCGGTTACGCGTACGGGCACACAAAGCATTTTCTGTACGTCAGAGTGAAAGCGGATAACATTCCGAGAGGAGCGGTAAAGACGGTAACGCTCAAATCGTATGAGAACGGGGTGTTTGAGGCGGAGTAGGGGTCGGCGCCTCGACGACCCGCTTGTAGGGGAGGGGTCTCCCCTCCCGAATTAAGAATTCAGAATTAAGAATGCAGGGGCGACCATCGGTCGTCCGTTTTAAATAATAAAGAAGAAAGAATAAAGAATAAATAATAAAGAATAAAAATCGGTGTCGGCAGCGCCGACATTCTGTGCGGCTTACGCCGCCTTTGGGGCTCCCCGCCCCCCTTACGGGAACCCCCGAAAACTCGTACCTCGTTTTCGGGGAACCCCTTCGTCCACCCCAAACCCCACCATCCCCCTGCGGGCACAACGTGCCCGAATGAAGTCGCCCCTTGCGGGGCTGACGGTGGAATGAAGACGCTTCGCTGATGAAGACGCCCTGCGGGCTAATTAAGAAACGGGGGCGACTTCGCATCATTAGGCGACGACGTCGCCGGCATCATTAGTGCGCCGGGGTTCCCCGAAGCGAACTTGTTGCTTTGGGGGTTCGCGGGTAGCACGGCATCATTAGTCGGCAAAGCCGACGTCTTCATTATTATGCGGCTTCAGCCGCGCGCGTCGGCGGCCCCACCCACCGCCCGACGCGCTTACTCTTCGTGCCCCCTCAAATCTTTGATTTGTGGGAGGGGACAGGGGGGTATGGGGGGTGGCGCGTAGCGCCGTGAGGGGTGGGCGACCACCCATATTCGTCCCGTAGGGACACCTCTTTTTATTCTTTATTCTTTTTTATTTCTTCTTTATTCTTTAATGCGGGAGGGGAGACCCCTCCCCTACAAGTATGGCGAATGGACGCCGCCTCTGAATTCTTAATTCTGAATTCTTAATTCCGAATTAAAAAACGCCCCTGCGGGCGTTTTTTTGTCAGTCCTGCTTTTTTATAACGAATCTCAGAATGCCCGCGACGAATTTCGGCGGTTTTATGATAACTATTTTCATAGCGTTGACCTCATATAAAATTAAGTATGCATATCAATAAAATTATTACGGACAAAGCGATTATCATTACGTAATACGGCAGAAAGAAGGAGAGCAGCACGCCTAAACTGAAACAGACCGCCGCGCCGGTGATAACGCCCGTTCCGTATTTACACTTTTTCATATCCGCCTCCTTTGATCCGGTATACTGTATTTTATGCGCGCAAAGACGCTTTTGCTACCTAAAAAGTAACAATATTGTATTGATTTTTTTCTCCAAGTATAATATAATTAAAAAAAATATACACAAACGGAGATAAAAAATGGCAATAGTAAACACAAAAGAAATGTTCAAAAAGGCTTATCAGGGCGGCTACGCCATAGGAGCTTTCAACATCAACAATATGGAAATAATCCAGGCGGTAGTGGACGCGGCGGCTGCGCTGAAGTCCCCCGTCATACTTCAGGTATCGTCAAGCGCGCTCGCGTACGCCAGAGCCGGATATCTTCTCGCTATGGTGGAAGCGGCCGTCAAAGAAACGGGCGTTGATCTTGCGCTTCATCTTGACCACGGTCCAGATTTTGAGACGTGCAAAATGTGCGTTGACTGCGGATTCTCCTCCGTTATGATAGACGCCTCTTCTCTGCCGTTCGAGCAGAACGCGGAGCTGACCGCAAAGGTCGTTGAATACGCGCACAAATACGACGTCACCGTTGAAGCCGAGCTCGGCAGACTTGCCGGCGTTGAGGACGAAGTCAACGTCTCATCGGAGCACGCTTTCTACACCGACCCGGCAGACGCCGTAAAATTCGTTGAACTTTCCGGCTGCGACAGCCTTGCGATCGCAATAGGCACGAGCCACGGCGCGTATAAATTCTCAGGCAAAGCGGAGCTGCGCATGGACATACTCCGCGAAATACAGAAGCTCATGCCGGAATACCCGATAGTGCTTCACGGCGCTTCGTCCGTTGACCCGAAGGTCATAGAAACGATAAACGCATACGGCGGAAACATGAAATCCGCGGCCGGCGTTCCCGAGCACATCCTGCGCGAAGCGGCGTCGCTTGCCGTTTGCAAGATCAACATGGATACCGACATACGCCTTGCTATGACCGCGGCGATAAGAAAGATCTTCGCGGAAAAGCCGGACGTGTTCGACCCGAGAAAATATCTCGGCGCCGCCCGCAAGGATATCCAGGCGACGGTGGAGCATAAGATCAAAAACGTGCTCGGCTCCGACAACAGAGCGTTATGAAATATACCTGCTACTTTGACGTAAATTCTCACGACGAGGATTATATGGGCGGCATCCGCCCGTCCTGCGTGCTGCGTTATATGCAGGAATGCGCTAATCTGCAGTTATACACGACCGGGTTTTCCTACAAAGACCTGTTTGACAGCGGAAAAGCCTTTATACTGAGCCGCATAAACGCAAGCATATACACGGACCTTCATCCGCACGAAAAAATACGCGCGGAATCGTGGCTGTCCGACTGTCACGGCGTTGTGTTCAACCGTTTTTACAAGCTGTACCGCGGCGACGATCTTGTCGCGGAGGCGGCGTCCGTCTGGGGCCTCATCGGCGTGGCGGACAAAAAGATACACCGCGTGACGGAGATAGACACTTCCATTCACGCGGACGACGAAACGGTCGATATAGACGTTCCACACCGCACCGTGCGCCGCGATCTTGATTATGCTTTATGCGGCGAGCGGACGGTCTATTACGCGGACTGCGATATAAACGGGCACATGAACAACACCGTATACGCGGATATGCTGTTTTCGTTTGCGCCGGAGATAAAGCAGAACAAAAACTGCCGCGTCGTGTCGCTTAACATCTCGTATCTGTCGGAGGCTCCGGTAGGCGAGGAACTTAAAATATACACCGCGGAGACGGACGGCATAAGGTACTTCCGCACCGTAAAAAGCAACGGCCGGGTCAACGCGGAAGCAGAATTTATAATCGAATGAACGGGGAAGGAGAAATAAATGAAGAATAAGATCGTTATTATAATCTGTGTGGCGATAATGCTTATACCCGCAGTACTTGCGATTTTCCTTTACAGACCCCAGGCGCCGGAAATAGTCAAGGACCCGGAAGGCGTAAGCCTTGTAACCATAACGGACGCAAACTCAAATACGTTTACGGTAGAAGACAAGGACGAAATAAAGTTTCTGACGGAACTTGCGGACGGCACGGCTGTCCAGTCCATACCGGACGCGGTATACGGCTTCAAGACTTTCGTTCTTGCGTATACCAGAGGCGATACCGTGGCAACGTACCGCTTCTATATGTCCGCGGAAAGGCCGGACCAGGTCTATTTCAAGGACGGCGAGGACAAGTGCTATAAGGCGGACAGCTTAAAGAGCCGCAGCTTTATGGAAAAATCATACGCCATAAGCTTATACGACACGGCCGTTCCGGTCCTCACCGTAGGCGACGCCGGCGTTGTTATCTCTCCGTCTGAAATAAAGTGGAATTACAGCACGGTGGACGGCAAATACACGCCTATCTCCGTTCCCACGGTACAGGAAGTCAAAAACATAGATAAAATATCAAAGAAAACTCTCGGCATAAACTTTTCGCGCAAGCCCACCAACGTCGTTATCTCCGTCTCCGACGGCGGCGAACAGCTTTTCTCAAAGCTGATCGAAGACTTTACGGGCATCTCCACGAAGGAAGCCAAGTATTTCAGGATACAGATACACGCCAAATGGGCAGAGGAATCCGGACAGAATTCCTACGGCGAGGCGACGTACCAGTTCAACGCAAACATCCTGCCGGACGCTGAATTCTCGTTCTCCGCGACAGATATACAGCAGGGCGGCATAATAGGCATAAGCGTCAAAAACGCTTCCTCAAACGGCATGGCGGTGGAATGCACGCCGACCCTGAAAGATCTGCCCGTGTTCTACGACAACGGCGAGGACACGTTCGCATACCTGCCCACCTCATACGAAACGGAGCCGGGCGATTACACGCTTAAGCTGACGTACGACGGCGTCGTATACGAGCAGAACATAACCGTG
This sequence comes from Clostridiales bacterium, assembly GCA_016280525.1. Lineage (GTDB taxonomy): Bacteria > Bacillota > Clostridia > Oscillospirales > CAG-272 > UBA1248. The sequence continues at coordinate 5,337 of JAEEGW010000215.1, read as the reverse complement.
CGCGAAGTAAAATACAACAGCAAAACATACACGAACTCCGAATCCGTTATAACGTCCACTTTCTCCGAGCAGAATCTGCTGGAAGAAGAAAATATTAAGGAATCCGTATTTACGTCGTCTTCTTCGGCAGGACTTCTCTGCGCCGGCGAAAAGCCCAAAACGCCTACGAAGCGCAGCGACCACAAGACCGGTTACGGCCTGTACGTAACGCTTCAGGCGACGGACGCAAAAACCCGTCACGACGGCGTTGACTACGACGTGGCAAAGGGCTCCGACGTCAAAGCGATCCTCTCCGGAACAGTCGTATACGTCGGCGTATCTCCGATACACGGCGGAACGATAGTCATAGACCACGGCAACGGCGCGAGATCCTGGTACTGCAGAGTAGACACGAGCAGCGTCACGGTCGGACAGACCGTAGCGCAGGGCGATCTCATAGCCAAGTCCGACGACAGCGGCTTCGGAGACGCCTCCCGCGCACACCTCGGCTTCTCCGTGGGCAGGACCTTCGTAAGCCCGCTGTGGGTACTTGATAAGGGTTTGCCGAACTGAACGGAAAATTAAGAATTCAGAATTAAGACGGGTGACTTTTGTCATCCGTCTTTAAATAATAAAGAAGAAAGAATAAATAATAAAGAATAAAAATCGGTGTCCCTTCGGGACGAATTATGGTGGGTCACCCACCCCTCACGGCTCCGCTGACGCTTCGCCACCCCCCATACCCCCTGTCCCCTCCCACAATCTCCGAAGAGATTGATGAGGCGCGAACAGTAGGCGCGTCGGGCGATGGGTGGGGGACGCCAACGCGCGCGGTTTACGGGAACCCCCCACCGCTCTCCAGTTCGCGGCAGGGAACCCCTATTACGCCGCAAAAAAGCCCCGATATTATATCGGGGGGGGTGGTGGGGTTTGGGGCGGTAAGGGGGGCGACCGGGGTTCTCCAAAAACGAGCTTGCTGAGTTTTTGGGGGTTCACGGGCGGGGAGCCCCAAAAGCGCCGTCAGGCGCACAGAACGTCGGCTCTGCCGATTCCGATTTTTATTCTTTATTATTTATTCTTTCTTCTTTATTATTTAAAACGGACGAGCAATGCTCGCCCCTACAGCGGGTCGTCGAGGCGCCGACCCCTACGACCACCGCGAGCTGCCCCCTCAATCTCGTTTAGAGATTGTGGGAGGGGCCGAGGGGTTCCCCGAAGCGAACTTGTGAGCTTTGGGGGTTCGCGGGTAGCACGGCATCATCAGTCGGCAAAGCCGACGTCTTCATTATTATGCAGCTTTAGCTGCGCGCGCGGGCGTCCCCCCCTCACGCCCCGCGCGCCTACTGTTCGCGCCCCCTCAATCTTGAAAGAGATTGTGGGAGGGGACAGGGGGGTATGGGGGGTTCTCGGCGAAGCCGAGCAAAGGGGTTCCCCGTTGCGAACATCGTGAGCAACGGGGGTTCCCGTGAGGGGTGGGAAACCCACCATAATTTGTCGGCGCAGCCGACACCTTAATTCTGAATTCTTAATTCTGAATTCTTAATTTATGTGGATCGACTCCTCCCCTACAACGGACGACCAACGGTCGCCCCTGCGTTCATTTCTCTCCAACAACGCATCAAAAAACTCCGGGGAATCATTCCCGGAGTTTTTATTCTGTGTTTTATTTCTTTTTGTTCTTCGCAACGAGAACGATTATGGCGGCTACGAGTACCGCGCCCGCCGCGGCTATTATGCCTATCGCCCAGCCGGGGAAGGATTTTGTCTCGGTTTCAGTTCCGGTCGCGGACGTGTCGGCTTCCGTTGCGGCCTCAGTTGCGGCTTCCGTTGCAGCCTCTGTCGCGGCGTCTGTTGCGGCTTCTGTTGCGGCTTCCGTAGAAGCTTCAGTTGCGGCTTCCGTCGTTGCTTCTTCGGTCGCTTCCTCAGCCGTGGTCTCTTCCGTGGGACGCGGCTTCTTGCCTTCTATGACTTCAACGTCTTCAATGGCGTTGCCGGCTTCGTACCATTCAAGGTCATCCGGCAGGATGATGCAGTACGGTGTGTCCTGCGTGCCGTCGTACGCTTTTGCATCTTCCTCGTTATCAAAGAAAGCGATGAAAGCTATGTCTATGCTGTCGCCTGCGGATACTACCGCGGTGTCGGATTCGCTCTGCTGAAGCTCCGCGTCTCTGTTGGATTCAAGCGGGTCGAATCTTATGGACGTGAGATCCGTGTAACTTGTTGTGTTCCATTTGGACGCAAGCGAGGTCTTTTCGCTTACGGACGTGAGGTCGACGACTATCGTCTCCCACTGCTGCGTATGGTTGTACTTGATCGGGATAAACGGCTCGGCTGCGGGGCTTATATAGAACTGGCCTATATACTGAACGCCCGTGTTGTCCGTTTCGGTTATCGTTCTGTACTTGACGACCGCCCATTTTACGACGTCCGGATCGATCGAAGCGTTCTTGCCGCTCGAGTTGAATCTGAACGTTGCGTAGGGGTCGTTTCCGCCGGCGACGATGTGTACGTATGTAAAATCTTCAGCCGCGTACGTCGGCAGAGCCGCGATCGCCGCGAGAATGACGAAAACGAGAATGATTGAAATAAACTTTTTCATGTAACGCCTCCTGTAATGCATAATATTTTTGTTAATGATATTTTAACACAGATTTGCAGATATGTCAATAGAATACGCTGAAAAAAATTAAAAAATCGGGTATAATTTTTATAGAAATTTTAAGGAGCATAAAAACATGTTGAACGCAAGACTGATCTCTTCGCTGCAGAAATGCTTTATTGACGAAAAAGTGACGGACAAACCTGAACTCAAAGAGCTGACCGCATACAAAAACGAAAAGTTTTCTTTCCAGCTCTGCTACAGGGCGGAAGGGACGCCCACTAAATTCGCCGGATTTGCGGATATTTCCGTTGCGACCGATCTCGTCCCGGCTGAATCGGACGGCAAAAAGGGCAAGCCGGCCGTAACCTTGCGCACTGTGGAGCAGGTCGTTTGTCTTATGCCCGTTATCCCGCAGTACAGTGACGCGGATTATTTAAGAAAAGAGCCGGGACTGTTCCCGGACGTGCTCATCCCCGCAAGAAGAGGCAACAAAACGCCGGTCTGCGAGGAGGAGACGCGCAGCGTGTGGATAGAATTCGACCCCGGAAAGCCCGGCTTCAAACCCGGCGACCATAAGATAACCGTGTCTTTGACGCAGGGAGAGGCGGTCATGTTCGAGGGCAGCCTTGACGTTCACGTAGTCGACGCGGAGCTGCCGAAGCAGGAGCTTATAAACACACAGTGGTTCCACTGCGACAGCCTTGCAAGCTACTATAACGTCCCCGTTTTTTCAAACAGGCACTGGAAAATCATAGAAAACTACGTAAAAACAGCCGTCAGAAACGGCATGAACATGATCCTCACGCCGGTGCTTACTCCTCCGCTCGACACGTATATCGGCGGCGAGCGGCTGACGACGCAGCTCGTTGATATAAAGGTCACGGACAAAGGCTATGAATTCGGCTTTGAAAAGCTGAAAAGATGGGTAAAAATGTGTAAAAAATGCGGCATAGAATACTATGAGATCTCGCATCTTTTCACACAGTGGGGCGCAGGCCACGCGCCGAAGGTCATGGCGGACGTGAACGGCTCCCAGAAGCGCATTTTCGGTTGGGAGACGGATTCCTGCGGCAAAGAATACAGAGCGTTTTTAACCGCGTTCATCCCGGCGCTTTTGGCCGAGCTGAAAGCTTTGGGTGTTGATAAAAACTGCCGCTTCCATATATCCGACGAGCCGTCCGCGGATCACCTTGAAATATACAAAAAGGCGAAAAGCAGCGTGGCGAAGCTGCTTAAAGGCTATCCGATAATGGACGCGCTTTCGAGCATAGATTACTATAAAGACGGAATAGTTGAGCATCCCGTTCCGGCGTGCGACCATATAGAGCCGTTTTACGAGGCGGAGGTGCCGGATCTGTGGACGTATTACTGCTGCGGCCAGCACACAGACGTGCCGAACAGATTTATCTCCCAGCCGTCTTACAGGAACAGGATCATCGGTTTTCTGTTCTACAAATACGATATAAAAGGCTTTTTGCAGTGGGGATATAACTTCTACAACAGCCAGTACAGCTATTATCCGATAAATCCGTATATTTCCGTGAGCTGCGACTACTTCAGCCAGGCGGGAGACGCGTTTTCCGTATGGCCGGCGCAGGACGGCACGCCGTACGAATCGCTGCGCCTTTCGGTATTTTCCGATGCTGTAAGCGACCTGCGCGCGCTGAGGCTCTGCGAGAGCATATACGGCAGAGAGCAGACGGTAAAGTTTCTTGAAGAGGATATCGACCGCCCGCTGAAATTCGCGGATTATCCGAAATGCGAGGAATATATACTGAACACGAGAAAAAAGATAGACAAACTCGTTGAGGAAGGATTGCGCCGTGGAAAATAAAAAAGAGGGCTTGAAAAGCCGCTGCGAAGACTGCGAATTCTACGATTACGACGAATACTACGGCGAAATGTACTGCAAGGCTGATCTGGACGAGGACGAAATGGAGCGCTTTGCCCGCCGGGCGACCGCGAACTGCCCGTATTTCAAGTTTTACGACGAATACACGTCAGTCAGAAAACAGAATTAAATTGTAGGGGCGATCATCGATCGCCCGTCTTAAATAATAAATAAGAAAAAATAAAAAGCGGTGTCGCTGACGCGACATTCTGTGCGGCTTACGCCGCCTTTGGGGCTCCCCGCCCCCCTTACCGCCCCAAACCCCACCATCCCCCCGTTGATCTCAACGGGGCTTTTTTGCAAACGAAAAACAGACGAGCAATGCTCGCCCCTACAGCGGGTCGTCGAGGCGCCGACCCCTACGACCACCGCGAGCTGCCCCCTCAATCTCGTTTAGAGATTGTGGGAGGGGACAGGGGGGTATGGGGGGTGGCGAAGCGCCAGCGGAGCCGTGAGGGGTGGCCCGGGGTTCCCCGAAAACGAGGAACGAGTTTTTGGGGGTTCACGGGTGGGCGACCACCCATATTCGTCCCGTAGAAGGGGTTCCCCGACGCGAACTTGAGAGCGTTGGGGGTTCCCGTAGGGACACCGCTTTTTATTCTTTATTCTCTCTTCTTTCTTCTTTACTATTTAAAGACGGACGACAAAAGTCGTCCGTCTTAATTCTGAATTCTGAATTCTTGATTTATCTCTCTTTTTCTCTTTTCAGTCTGAACTCGACGGAGCGTTTGAGATATTCAAGATATTCCGTATCTCTGCACATCGCCTTGCCGACGTCGTCGGAGAGTTTCGCGACGGGTCTGCCGTTTACGTACTGAAGCTTTATGACTATATTCAGCGCTTTTTCGCACGTGTCGTTCGATAC
>JAEEGW010000214.1 GCA_016280525.1 Clostridiales bacterium | reverse complement strand
TCACTTGCAATACTGATTCTTAAAGGCTACGGCAAGTTCACGAAGCTTGCGGGATTTATTACAGGCGGCGTGTTCCTTTTGATAGATATCGTATATTTTGTAAAGATGATAACCGCTATCGTAGACTCGGTCAAGGATTTCTTGGGCGGCGCTATAGCAAGCGGCGTGTTCGGACTGCTGGCAAGCGTTGTAAACTACTGCGCTTCCATAATTCTGGTAGCCGGATTTGTTGTCATGTGCCTGTCCGCCGCTCTTTCGGCAAAGGGCTTACCTAAACAGGAACAAAAAGAAGAGGAATAAATATAAATAACTGTAAAGGCGCGGTAATACAAAAACACCGCGCCTTATTTTAAAAAAATTACGGAGGAAAAAACAAAATGGCAGCTAATAAAAGTAAAGCGGCGGTGTTTTTCAGAATAGCCGCGGCAATAATGCTTATCGCGTTTATTTTCACTGTTTTAAGCGATCTTACGTTCTACATAGCGCGCGAGGTGACGTATCAGAACGTTATTCACCAGGCGGAAGCGCTTATAAAGAATTTCAGATTACAGATATTATGGGCGTTTCTGTATAACGTCATTCCGATATTGACCGCGTGTGTTATAAGTATCATCATGCTTATAACGGTCATATTCCTGTTCGGCGCAAAAGACAAACAGGCGGGCGTGATGCTTATAATAAACTGTGTCATATCTCTGTGCAGCGGTATAATCTGCAGGGTGATATATATCACTCAGCTTTTGCCGAATATGAATTCACTGCCGTCGTATTTAAGATCAAACTATCTTGATATGCTTGAAAACCTGGGCAAATTCATAATTGTGTTCCTGCTCGGACTGCTTCTTATCGGTGTTTTCAAAAAAGCGTCAAAGGTGTTCGGCTTCATACTGCTCGGTCTGTTCTCGGTCGCATGGGTAATGGCTACCGTCGACTTTGTAAGAGAAGCCTTACAGCTGACAAGGATACTGATAAACGGCGCGAGAATTTCTACGTTTGAAATAATCGCCCGTTCGTCAAACGTTGTATTCTATCTGTGCCTGTGTTTGCTTTATATCTCGTATATCTTCTGCAGCTTAGGAGGAGCGCTCAAGCCGCGCGAAAATCGTTCCCGCACCTAATAGCACGCCGACAGATAAAAAACTATATGAAAAATAATAAAACCGCTTTTCTTCTGCGCGCCGCCGGCGTCGTGATGCTTGTTACGCTTATTATAACGCGCTCAGCAAATCTGATAAGCCGTGTTATATGCGAAATATATAACGGTTATTTCGAAGGCAGCGTCATAGGAAGCGTTATAAGGTTATTTGAAGACGTGAGCGCATACCGCGCCGTAAGTCTTTTATATAATGTCGTAATGCCCGTGACCGTCATGATCGTCGGGGTGGTCATGGATATAATTATCATAAAGAGATTTTTCTCAGGCAATGAAAAGCAGAGCGGTATCATAATCATCGTCTCGGCTGCAGTCTCTTACTGCAATACCGTGGTGACAGTTGCCGTGGCAGATTTTATATACATACCTCTTCTACATTATGAAAACGGCTCGCAGTTATACAGCGATATACGCTCGTTTGCTCTTAGTTTTATCGTGACGTTCATGTTCGCGACCGCAACGGTCATACCGGTGATACTTTTGGGACTTCTTCTTATCGGCGTTTTCAAAAAGGCATCAAAGGTCGTCGGCTTCGTTCTGATAGGATGCCTTGCCGTATCGGCGGTTTTATCGCTTTCCGGCGTTTTTTCGAATATCGTAACGTATATAAGACTGTATAATAACGGCGTGCTCAGCGGGATCGTGCTTGTTATGACTGTAATAAGCGTCGTATCATCGGTTTGGGCGGCGGGCAGATATATCGCTTATATGCTGTGCAGTCTCGGCATAGCGCTGAAACCGCGCGAAAAACCAGAAATTCCGCAGGATAATACCGTAACGTCTTGACAAATGCGCCGCGTTTTGATATAATATCAAAAAAAGATAAAGGCGCGGGAATAATGAAAATAATAAAAATAACCGCCGCGATGCTTGTCGCGGCGTTGATTATATCGGTACTGTGCGGCTGCGGCGAGAAGAGAAGCGACTATATGAATAACAACTGCGGCAAAGACGGAGTAAAAGAGCTTTTACAAGAATCCCCGGAGCTGAAAGATCAGGGCTTTACCGAAAAAACGTGCTATAATATAACCCCGGACGACTTCGGCGGCATAAAGCTGTATAAATCCTCGGAGAACGCGCATACGATAATAAAGCACCCGAACTACACTTATATGGATCTTGACAGATCGGATAAGCCCGGCGTCATAAGCGCGGTATTATGCGATCTTGACGGGCAGGGGCGTTACGAGGACGTGCTTTTCACGTACGCCAACGGCACGACAAAGGAATACGGAATAGGCGTGTATAACGCGATATTCGGCTATTCCTCGTCCGTTTTCAAGTCCTACGGCGAAATGTATCTGTATCTTGTAAAGCAACAGGCGGAAGAAGGAATGCCGGACGTGTTCTCGGTCCTGACCGTCACCGTTACGGAGTTCAAAAACAACCCCGCGGACTTAGGCTGTATCGCCACGGGCACGGCAGGCGTCGTTACAATAGCGGACAAAACGCCGGTGTTCAGCCCGGACAATCAGTCGTCGGTGCTTATAAGCGAGCTTAAATACGACGGCATAAGCCGCATAATCATGAGCACCGTAGACAAAACGGAAAACTATACGCAAAAGGAAGATATAGACAAGATCACCGCGTTTTTACAAAATATAGAGGTCGAAGAAACGGCGGAGGCACCGTCTGCCGAAAGCGTTAACTATATATTCGCCATAGTTTACGAGGACGGCAGCGTGTCCTACGCTTATTATAACGACGGCGGATTCTATAAGCTGCACGGAGAGGGCTGGAAGAAGATAAAAGGCGAATGTCAGCTCCCGTTCTGACCGCCGCCCCATATATGAAACGTCGGCAATACCGCGATGCAGGCGAAAAAGAACAGCAGCGCGGCAAACCGCAGATCAAATAGCGACGAAAGCGTGCCCGAAAAGTCAAAAGCAGACTTCGCGTAAGCCGAAAAGCATAAAAAAGCGCAGAGCAGACAAAGAATTATAACGTATCTGAATTTCATATTATAATTCTGCGCAGAACCGCGCGTATTCATACAAAGAATAAAAAATCGGACGAGCAGCGCTCGTCCTTTCTTAATTCTGAATTCTTAATTCTTAATTTTATATCTTTACAACGTCTTCTTCCGCCAGCTTTTTCGGCACGCGCGGTATGCGTTTAAGCGGGTCGTAGACGAATTTGCGGCAGACGAAGCCGCTGTTGACAACGCCTTTCAGCTCGCAGGACATAAGATCCGGCTCGTACGTCTGCGCCGCGTGCTCGCAGTAAAGACAAATTTTTTCGTATTCCGGCATTTTTTTGTTCCTCCTTACGCCCTTTTTCGACATTTTACCACTATTTTGAAAAAAAGTCAATACGTATAACCGGATAAATCAAATAAAGTAAAATAAATGATATAACAGCCTGGAAAACCTTGCCGGGTATGTAATATTTTGGCGATAATCCCGCGCCGTCCGCTGCGGAAAACACCTGCGAGGCGACGCACAGCCCGGAAAATGAAGCGGCGGCGCAGAGCGCGGCGGCAATGATACGCGCCCCGTAACCGGACGCAGACAGTATTTCCGCGCCCGTCGTCAGCTCAAATAAAGCCGGCAAAATTCGCGAAATATACGGTATATCAAGCCGCGCAAACGCGCCGGAAACAACCGAAAAAACGATGATGAAAGCGCAAACGTACAAGGCGGACAAAGCGCTTTTCGTCACGGCGGAGACAAAAGAGAAATTCCTTGAAATATCTTGTGATCCGGGCTTTTTATCCGTCCTTTTCCTTAAAAGAAACGCCCATAAAAGCGCGGAAAAAATGTTTATAAAATAACATACCAAACCGAGCGTTTTTTCGCCGAGCAGAAGACCCACGTAGTTTATCATAAAAGCCGGCGTGGCGTTGTTCGTATACGAAATTATGACCTCCGCTTCGCTCTTGCTTATTTGCCCGCTGTCATACAGCTCCGCCGCGCCGGAAGCGCCGCACGGATAGCCGCCGATGAAGCCGAGCAGAAGCAGTCCCGCGCCGGCGGGCGACAGCCCGAACAAAACCGACGCCGGCTTTTTTATTATCCGCCCCAGCCGTCCGCAGATACCCGACGTTATAAGCAGCTGCGCGGCGACGGAGAACGGAAAAACGGTTGTCAGAATAACGTTTACGCAGACCGAAAGTCCGTTTGCCGCGTCCTGTTTTGACTGCGCGCCGAAAAACAGCAGATACGCCGTAAAAGCCGTTATCGAAACTACAGTAAACACGTATTTTATACTCTTTGCCATACATTTCATCCGCTTCATTCATATACTTTGCTGTTTTATAATATTATTTAAAAAAAGCGATTTTTATTACGTGCGGAGGCAATTTTGAAACAAAATAAAGACGGTTACAGACCAAACGAGACCGGCGTTTATATCTACGGTCAGCGCGCGGTCATAATTGACGGATGTGCTGAAATTTACGAGTATTCCGAGACCTGCGTCGTGTTTTTTCTCGGGCGCAAAAACAAGTATCTTAAAATATACGGCAGCTCTTTATCCGTCAGGGTCGCCGGACAGAACGTAAGCGAGGTGACGGGGCACGTGGACGGCGTGAAATTCGGGGATAAAAATGCTTAAAATAATTGAATATTTTACCGGCACGGCAAAGATGTACGCCGCGCCCGAAAACAAAAACAAAGCCCTGTCTTATATGCAGAAAAACGGCGTTTTTTTCGCATATTTACACGAAAAAGACGGCGGCGCGTATTTTACCGTGCTGAAAAAAAGTTTAGGTGACGAAACTCTTTTGCAGTACGCGTCCGTGCTTGAGATCGGAGGCTTTGTATGCGATCTGAAAAAGAGCTTCAGACGCCCCGGGCTGTATATCGGCGCGGTGACGTTTATTATCGCTCTCATCCTCTCCGATTCAATTGTCTGGGACGTCAGATATTCTCCCACGGGCAACGAGAACGTGGAGCGCATAGCGGCGGTGATAAACGATTGCGGCCTGAAAAGCGGCGCGTTCAAATCCGGAATTGACAAAGACGAAATAGAAAATCTTGTAATGCTGAAATGCCCGGACGTCTCGTACGTAAATATAAACGTAACCGGCAGCGTCGCTACCGTCACGACAGACGAGCGGCTCATATACGACAAGCCGGAAGACAAGGGAAAAACAGACCTTTGCGCGTCCGAGGACGGGTATATCATAAGATACGAAACGTACGCCGGGCAGTCCGTCTGCGAGAAGGGGCAGACGGTGAAACAGGGCGACGTGCTGATAACCGGCAGCTACGAAACTTTCCATCACGGCACGGTCACGGTCAAGGCAAAAGGCAGAGTTTACGCGCTTGTAAAACGGAGCTTTTTATGCGAGTGTAAGGATACCGTCGACGAAAAAGTCTATACCGGCGAAAAGTTCGTAAAAAGGGCGCTTTCCGTGTTCTCATATCAGCTCGGCGGCGGCGCCGAATACGACCCGGAAAAGTATGAAAAAACAACGGAGTCGCAGACTGTATCCGTGTTCAACGTAGTCGACCTGCCGCTTAAAATAAATACGCAGACTTTCAGGGAATACAGTACCGTCAAAAGAAAAATAAGCGAGGCGGAAGCGGAAAAGATCTTACGGCAGACGTACGAAAAACAGTATAAAGACATAACAAAGGACGCGGAAGTTCAAAGCACGGAGACAAAAAAATACTATAAAGACGGTAAATACTGTCTTTACTGCGAGGTTTATATGATATGTAATATAGCAAAATAATATAAATATCATATTTTTATATTTTAACTATTGCAAAACGCAAAAAGATGTGATATGATAACTGTGTAAAAATATATTCGGCAGGTAAAAATGATAACAAAAACGATACTTACAAATACGATGGACGAAGCGGTAAAGGTCTTCGGCGTTTATAACTGCTACGCGGAGCGGCTGGAAAACGCGTTTAACGTGCGTGTAGCGGGAAAAGATACCGAAAAGACGGCGGGACTTGCCGTCACCGTTTCGGGCGATGAACCCGAGAACGTGGAAAAAGCCGCGTCCGCCATTAGCTCGCTTTTGAAAATAGCGAGGCTGAACGACGATATTACGGATCAGAACGTGGATTACGTTATATCCATGGTGTCCGACGGCAAGACGGAGGAGCTTGCCAGCTACGACGAGGAATGTATCTGCATTACCACGCGCGGCAAGCCGATAAAGGCAAAGACCGTGGGGCAGAGAAAATATATTGAGGCGATAAAGAAAAATACGGTCGTCATGGGCGTGGGTCCCGCCGGCACGGGCAAAACGTTTTTAGCGGTAGCAATGGCGACAAAGGCTCTGAGGGCAAAGGAAGTAAACCGCATCATCTTAACGCGTCCGGCGGTCGAAGCCGGAGAAAAGCTCGGTTTTCTGCCGGGCGATCTGCAGAACAAGATAGACCCGTATCTGCGCCCGTTATACGACGCGCTCTACGAAATGTTAGGACCCGAAACGTACCAGAAATACGTGGAAAAGGGGACTATAGAAATAGCGCCGCTCGCGTATATGCGCGGCCGCACGCTTGACGATTCGTTTATAATTCTTGACGAAGCGCAAAACACCACGCCGGAGCAGATGAAAATGTTTCTGACGCGCCTCGGCTTCAATTCAAAGGCGATAGTCACAGGCGACATAACGCAGATCGACTTGCCCTTCGGCAAAAAAAGCGGTCTGAAAGAGGCGATTAAAATACTTGACGGCGTTGAAGACATAGCCGTGCACCGCTTTACGGAAAAGGACGTCGTGCGTCACAGGCTCGTCCAGCGCATAATAACGGCGTACGAAAAATACGAAAGACAAAACGAAACGAAAGCCGAACAGGAAAAAGCGGCAAGAGCCAAAAGATACGTGAGGAGCAAATGAACACACACAGAATTTACGTAAAAAACGAACAGGAAACAGAGGCGTACACTCCCGCCATGCGCTCGTACATCCACGCGGCGATAAACGACACGCTTGCATTTGAAGAATTTGAAGACAGCTGCGAGATATCCGTAACGCTTACGGATAACGAGGGCATAAGAAAGCTGAACGCGGAGTACAGAAACAAAGATAAAGAGACGGACGTGCTGTCCTTTCCGCTGATCGACGGAGAATATACGGACGCGGATATGATAGACGGTTATCTGCCGCTCGGCGACATTGTCATATCGCTGCAAAAAGCAAGGGAACAGGCGGCTGCTCTCGGCCACAACATAAACGTGGAGGTCGCGTTTTTATGCGTGCACTCAACGCT
>JAEEGW010000213.1 GCA_016280525.1 Clostridiales bacterium | reverse complement strand
GAGCGCGGTCTTTATGGCTTTCATATCAACCGTTCCCCTGTTTACCGGGAACATTTCGATATCCTTCATTATCTTGCCTATTATCGGGGTTTTGAAGGATTCTTTTTTCGCCATAAAGTGAAGCCTTCTCGGTATGGACAGCACGAGAACGACGGGATCGAACAGCGCCGTGTGGTTGCTGCTCAGAATAAAACCGCCTTCATCCGGCACGTTTTCGCCGCCTATGACTTTCAGTTTGTATATGCGGCGGAAAAGCCCGCCGAAATGTTTTACCAGCCTGTCGTATAACGTCATCTTCTTAATTCGTACAACGCCGTGATCATGGCGACGTTTTCCTCTATCGTGATATTTGAGTTGTCTATAATGACCGCGTCGTCAGCCGGCACGCAGGGCGCCGCCGCGCGGTGCGAATCGTTATAGTCCCGCTCTTCTATTTCCTTTTTTATCGTTTCAAGATCAACCGTCTGGCCTTTTTCCGTAAGTTCGAGATAGCGGCGTTTCGCTCTTTCCTTAACGGACGCAGTCTGGAATATTTTAAGCTCCGCGTCGGGTAAAACGACGGTGCCTATATCGCGCCCGTCCATTACGACGCTGTGCTCGCGCGCGAGCTTCCTCTGCATTTCAAGTAAAAAAGCGCGGACGGCGGGTATGGCGGAGACTTTTGAAGCGTAGGCGGAAATCTCGTTCTGCCTTATCTTCTCGGACACGTCTTCGCCGTTTAAATAGATGCGCTGCCCTTCCTCGGAAAAGCCTAAATCGATATTTATATTCTCAAGCTGCGGTATAACGGCGTCCGCGTCGTCCGGCTGTATGCCCTTGCGGTAAATGTACAGACCCACGGAGCGGTACATCGCCCCCGTGTCCACCTGAACGAACCCGAGGCGCTTTGCAAGCGCTTTTGCCACCGTGCTTTTGCCCGCGCCGGACGGGCCGTCTATCGCTATTCTGAAAACGCTCATATTTATGTCCCTTTCAAATCATTGTGCTGATGATATGCCCGCGGTATATCCCGTGCAGAACGCTATCTGCAGGTTGAAACCGCCCGTATACGCGTCGCAGTCTATGACCTCGCCGGCAAAATACAGGCCGGGCACAAGCTTTGACTGCATGGTTTTCGGGTCTATCTGCTTCGTATCGACTCCGCCGCGGGTTATAACAGCTTCCGCTATAGGTGCTTTTGACTTTACCGTAAGCGGCAGACGTTTCAAAAGCTCTGCTATCCGCTCTCTTTCCGAGACGGTTACAGAATTCACCTTTTTGTCGTGCGGTACGCCCGTCAGCTCCATAAACGGAGCGATGAGCTTTGACGGCAGAAGCGCCGAAAACGCGTTTATAATGTCTTTGTTTTTATTCTCCGAGAAATCGCGGAGCAGTCTTTTGTCAAGAGTTTTTATATCAAGCGCGGGTTTAAGATCGATAAACAGTTTGTATCTTCCCGGCTCCGTTTCGTTCATATGCGCCGAGGCGGAAAGCACGAGAGGACCGCTGACTCCGCTGTCCGTAAACAGCATCTCGCCCAGCTCCTCGTATACCGATTTGCCGGTTTTTGAGTCTACCGCCGTCAGAGTCACGTTTTTAAGCGACAAACCCTGACATTTGCCGCAGATATCTTCATAACAGACAAGCGGCACGAGCGACGCTGAAAGCTCCGTCACGTTATGCCCTAACGATTTTGCAAAAGCGTAGCCGTCGCCTGTACTGCCGGTGCGCGGGTAAGAAAGTCCGCCCGTGGCTATTATAACGCGGTCAAAAACGTATTCTTTGCGGGACGTCGTTATCTTAAAACGGTCTGCTTTTTTAATATCACAGACCTTTTCGTTTATCATTTTCACGCCGTTTTCGCGGCAGAAGTTTATAAGCGCGTCAGCTATATCGGAAGCCTTGTCCGATACGGGAAAAACGCGGTTTCCGCGCTCCGTTTTAAGCGGCACGCCCAAGGATTCAAAAAACGACATAACGGAAGAGCAATCAAATCTTGAATACGCGGAATACAAAAACCGCGGATTCGATACTACGTTTTCAAAAAACGCCTCTTTTTCGCAGTTGTTTGTAACGTTGCATCTGCCCTTGCCGGTGATGCGCAGCTTTGTTCCGTATCTTTCGTTTTTTTCAAAAAGTACAACGTCCGCACCGTTTTGCGCGGCGACTCCGGCTGCTGTCAGTCCGGCGGCACCTCCGCCTATAACGGCTGTTTTCATTTATTTCCCACTTGACCGGAAAACTTGTTGTAGACTTCAAATTCGTCCCAGACGTCCTCAAGCTTGTTGAATATCTCGCTCACCTCGGCCTGCTTCTTTTTGCCGATAGCGACGATAAGCGCGTTTATGACGGAGAGCGGCGCGACGAGAGAATCGACGAACGACGCCATTTCACTTCTTGCGATAAGAGTGTGATCCGCGTATTCCGATAGAGGCGAATCCATGGAGTCCGTTATGGCGACGGACATGGCTTTCTGCTCTTTTGCAAATTCCATGGCCTGGATTATACGCTTTGAATAACGCGGGAACGATATGCCTATTATTATATCCTCCGGACCTATTCTGAACAGCTGCTCGAATATCTCGGAGCGCGACGTGGAATTAACGAGACGCACGTCGTCAAAAATCATGGAGAAATAGAAATTCATAAACACGGCAAGAGACGAGGACGAACGCATGCCCATAATATAGATGCGCTTCGCCTTGATTATATCGTCGACCGCGGCGTTGAACGCGGTCTTGTCTATGGTGGCGACGGTGTTGCGCATTTTTTCAATGTCAAGCTCCATCACCTTTTCAAGTATCTCGTTGTCGCTTATGCGGTCGTTGGTTATCTCTATCCTCTGCAAGGAGGTCAGACGGGCGCGAATCAGTTCGCGCAGACTGCGTTGCAGATCGGGATATCCGTCAAAACCGAGCTCAATGGCAAAACGCACCACCGTGGATTCCGAAACGTGAACGGTGGAGCCGAGTTTGAGCGCGGTCATATACGCCGCCTTGTCGTAATGCTGCAGAATATAACCGCCTATTGCTTTTTGCCCTTTTGAAAAGCCGGGCATGCTGGCTTCTATTTTTTGTAATATATCCATATCCTTCTGCCTTCTTAAACGTATACTGCGTTGATTATATCACAGTATATATAAAAAAGCAAGCGTTTTTTTAAAAAATATGCAATTTTGACTGAAAAATAACGGCAAATCCTGCAAAAATCAACCGCCGGCTTTCAAAAATTAATTTTAATATCGGCTTTTTTTGCATTTTTTGCAAAATTAACGGTGTTAAGTATGCAAAAAATCATTTCGGCGCCCCGACGACCCGACTGTAGGGGCGACCATCGGTCGTCCGTAAAAAGGTGTCGCTGCACGACGATTCATGGTAGGTCCCACCCCTCACGGCGCTGCGCGCCACCCCCCTACCCCTCCGGAACCCCCATTGCTCACTACGTTCACAACGGGGAACCCCTCGGTCCCCGCCCACAGATTAAAAATCTGAGGGGGTGCGAATAACAGGCGCGTCGGGCGGTGGGTGGGGGCCGCCGACGCGCGCAGCTAAAGCTGCAAAAAGCCCCGATGGTATATCGGGGGGATGGCGGGGGTTTGGGGGTGGACGAAGGGGTTCCCCGAAAACGAGGTACGAGTTTTCGGGGGTTCCCGGAGAGGGGGGGAGGGGAACCCACAAGAGCGCGAAGCGCACAATTCGTCGCGCAGCGACACCTTTTTTACAAAAAAGCCCGCGGAGTTTTTACGCTCCGCGGACGGTTTAACAGTTGATTATTTCTCTTCTTCTTTTTTCTTCTTGCCTGAAAGCATGAGGTTCGTGAGTATGCCGAGGATGAGAGCGCAGGCGACTTTCGTAATCGTGACCTGGCCAAAGCTGACCGTAAGACCGCCTATACCGGCTATGAGTATGACGGATACGACGAACAGATTTCTGTTGTCCTCAAGGTCGACCTTCTGGATCATCTTAAGACCGGATACGGCTATAAATCCGTAAAGCGCCATACATACGCCGCCCATTACGCAGCTCGGTATCGAGTTGACGAATGCTACGAACGGTGATAAGAACGAGATGAGTATCGCGCCTATAGCGGCGAATACTATCGTTATAACGGAGGCGTTGCCTGTGATCGCTACGCAGGCTATGGATTCACCGTACGTGGTGTTCGGGCAGCCGCCGAATAACGCGCCGGCCATGGAGCCTACGCCGTCACCGAGAAGCGTTCTGTGAAGACCGGGATCTTCAAGCAGGTCTTTTTCTATGATCGAAGAAATGTTCTTGTGGTCTGCCAGGTGTTCCGCAAATACGACGAACGCAACGGGAACGTATGCCGCCACGATCGTAGCAATATATGCGCCGCTGAGCTTGCCGAACGCTCCGAACGCTGATAAGAACGTGAATTTGGGAAGCGCGATGAACGTGCTTAACGTTACTTTTCCGTCAGTGAGAAGTCCTGCAAACGGGGACAGATTGATGATCATGAGCGATGCGTTTCCGGAGGCTTTTCCGATGAAGTAGAAGATAAGAGCGCATATATAACCGGCACAGATACCGATAATGAACGGGATCAGTCTGAACAAATTCTTCTTCTTGGCGTATACCGAGCAAAGCATCGTTACCGCGAGCGTCACAAGGCCGCATACGATAGCAACGTAGACCGAGCCGGGCGTTGAGGACAGCGATTCGACCTTGACCGTATTGCCCTGTTCATCTTTGACCGGGTCGCCGTTGTCGTCCAATTTATCGCTGATGCTGTACTGAATATGCTGATAATAGTCGGCGGGATCAAGATTTGTTATGTCGGCGTCCTTTTTGACGACTATCGTCATACCGTCGCTTGTAAGAGCAGGATCAACCGCGGTGAAATGATATTTCGTTACTTCACCCTTGTCGTTCTTTTCCTCGTCATGCGTATTGTAAACGCTGACTATCTGATAATCTTCTTTGTTATATGCTTCGCTGTAATTCACAGTCTGAAGATCGCCTATCGCATTGCCTGCGAGAGACAGACCGATTATCGCGACCGTCGGGCCGATGACGACCGCGGGCATGAGTTTGTTTATCCATTTTGTACCCGCAAATTTTACTGCGATCGCTATTACAACGTATACAAGACCGGCAAGCACCGCGCCTATGATAAGTCCGAGATAGCCTAACGCCGCGGATACGCCGCCTGCGAATGCCGCTGCCATTGAGCCTAAGAAAGCGAATGATGATCCCAAGAAAACAGGGCTTCTGAATTTAGTGAACAGCAGATACACCAGTGTACCGATACCTGCGCCGAACAGTGCGGCGGTCGGCTGCATACCGTGACCGACTATGACCGGAACAACGAGCGTTGCCGCCATGATCGCAAGCAGCTGCTGGATCGCAAAGATGATCGTCTGACCTATCTTCGGCCTGTCTTTTACATCGTAAATGAGTTTCATAAAAACCTCCGTTATTTTAAAGCCTGCCGGCTTGATTTACATTATTCCTTTTGGAGCAGCTTTACGCAAAGCTCGCCGTCGTACTCCGGTACGTGAACGGATATGACCTCGGATTTTGAGGTGGGCACGTTTTTGCCGACGTAATCCGCGCGGATGGGAAGCTCCCTGTGACCGCGGTCTATGAGCACCGCAAGCTGTATGCAGCGCGGGCGACCCATTGCGAATATCGCCTCTATCGCCGCGCGCGCCGTCCTGCCCGTGAACATAACGTCGTCAACTATGATGACGCGCTTGTCCGCCACGTCGAACGGAAGCGTTGACGGCGTTACCGTCGGGTCTTTGTGCTCCGGCGATATATCGTCGCGGTAGAACTTTATATCAAGCTCGCCGCACGGCGGAAGCACGCCTTCGATATTATTTATATTTTCCGCTATCATACGCGAAAGCGGCATGCCGCGGCGGCGTACGCCTACGAGCACAATGTCGCGCGTTCCTTTGTTTTTTTCCACTATCTCGTGCGAGATGCGGGTCAATGCGCGGCGGACCGCCGCTTCATCCATAAGTTCCGCTTTAACTGTAAGCTGCATAAAAAAATTCCTGCCGATACACGGCAGGAATGCACAATTTCAGCTTATTGCGTATAATCTTGCCGGTATCTCCGTACCGAAATCGGACTCCGTCCGAGAGCTTAAAGATCTACTGTCAGTGATTATATCACAATATATTGATTTTGTAAAGGGGTTTTTTCAAATTTCTTGGAATTTTTCAGATATTTTTGTCGTCAGTCGAGCAAGCCCTTTGCGGCGAGGTATTCAGCTGACAGAACGGCGCCTCCGGCGGCTCCGCGCAGCGTGTTGTGCGACACGCCGATGAACTTCCAGTCGTAAACGGTATCTTCTCTCAGCCTGCCGGCGGTTATGCCCATGCCGCCGTAAATATCGCGGTCGAGCTTTGTCTGCGGGCGGTCGTTTTCCTCAAAATACGTGATGAATTTTGCGGGTGCGGACGGCAGTTTCAGTTTCTGCGGCTCGCCCTCGTATTCGTCCCACGCTTTTAAGATCTGCTCTTTCGTCGGGTTTTTCTTGAACTTTACGAACACCGCGGCAAGATGGCCGTTAGTTACCGGAACTCTTATGCACTGCGTCGTGATGACGGGCAGAGACGCGCTCTTTATGACGCCGTCCTCTACCTTGCCCCAGATCTTGAGCGGTTCTTTTTCGCTCTTCTCTTCCTCGCCGCCGATATAGGGGATGACGTTATCCACCATTTCCGGCCATTGCGCGAACGTTTTGCCCGCGCCGGAGATAGCCTGATACGTGGTAACGACCATTTCATACGGCTCGTACTGCAATAACGGCGTTATCATCGGAACGTAGCTTTGTATGGAGCAGTTCGGCTTTACGGCAATAAATCCGCGCTTTGTGCCGAGGCGCTTTTTCTGCGTTTCTATAACGGCGGTATGCTCCGGATTAATCTCGGGTATGAGCATGGGAACGTCCGGCAGACCTCTGCACGCGGAGTTGTTCGATACGACGATTATCTCTGCTTTCGCGTATTTTTCCTCAAGCTTGCGCACTTCCGCTTTCGGCAGGTCTATCGCGCAGAAAACGAAATCCACGAGCGGCTTGATGGCGTCAATATCGTTTGCGTCAAGTACCGTCATATTTTTTATGTATTCCGGCATGGCGACGTCAAGCTTCCAGCGCCCGTCAAGCGCCTCCGTATACGTCTTTCCGGCGCTTCTCGGGCTTGCGGCTATCGCCGTTACTTCAAAGAAAGGATGGTTG
>JAEEGW010000212.1 GCA_016280525.1 Clostridiales bacterium | reverse complement strand
CCGAGTATCGAGGGGCTCCTCTGCGTGATGGGAGCGGAACCCTGCGGCATATTTGCGACGAACGCCGGGAACGGCTCCGTGCCTTTGTGATCGAGCCGGTCTTCGTCGTAATAATAGTAATGTATGGCGGCGGTTACCACGCCGTCTGAATCGCCGGCGTACGCGGTCAGACTGACGACAGCCGAAATAAACAAAAGCGAGCATATTATGAGCAACGGAACGGATCGGCGGGATTTCTTTCGCATCTTACGGATCCTCCTTTCTTTAAAAATTTGCGGTAAAAGGGGCGGTTCAGTTAAAAACGGCGGGATCGACGCCCCACGCGTCATATATCGCGGGCTCGACCGGAGTACCGGCGTCGGTCATGCCGACCGCCTGTATCGTCTGCGCGAGGATCTCAACGTGCAGCGTATACCCTTCCGGTCCCGCTTTGATCTGCTTGAGCATCTGATCTTCGTCCGCGTCGATAAAGGCGGGCGAGAGAGCGCCGCTCTCTACGGGCGTCGTACAGTAGTAATATCCGCCGGCGCTGTCGTAACGCCAGTCGTCGGTATTATAGACGAGCGTATAATCGGTATCCTGAAACGGCTGTTCACCGTAAACGTCGCCGTTATTGTCTTTCCAGCTGATGACAAGCGCCAGACGCACGTACACGGCGTATGCGGTATCGTCCGTCTGCACGGCGACGCCGGTCTTGTATTTGAAGCCGTCGGAAGGATCGGTGATCACGTTTTCAACGACGGTGGGATGACCGTAAGGGGAAGGCGTGAACACGCCCGACAGAACGCCGGAAGACTTGATGTATTTGGCGGCGACCGTCATCGTGATCAGGCAAAGCGCCGCAAGCGCCGCGGCGACGACCGTCAGTTTACGTTGTTTCGGCACTTTTGACACCTGCCTTTCCTTTCTTGAAAATCAGTCTATTTGTATCAGATACGCGTAAACGTCGAACCTGAAACCCGACGAGTTATACGACGGATCCGCTTTGTTTCTGAATGCGTCGCTTACGGTGATCACGTTGCCGCGGATTATCGGGCCTATGCTCTGCTCCGTCGCGGCGAGGACCGTCTGATTGTATTTATAAACGGTGCCGCCGTGCGACGGCGGGACCTCGTCCGTCGGTGTGAAATTCGTGCCGACGGCGTACGTGACCTCCGCGGGTACGTTCGTATATATCTCGACGTATAAAGCGTAGGCTACCTCCTGACTGCCGTCAAGATAAACGTACGGATCTTTAGGGATATCCGTTCCGGGCAGCACGGCGGTATACGTGTTGCCGGTGACGACGCTTGACATATCCAGCGTATACAGACCGCCCGAGAGCACCGCCTCGTGCTCCAAAACGGCTACGCGCCCGGTCTTTGCCACGCGCCCGGCGTCTTCGAAAGACTGTCTGTTGACGTATTTTGCAAGCAGGCCGCTTATGAACCAGGACGACACGAGCGTCAGTATCAGCAGTATTGCGGCAAGTCTGAAGATCTTTTCGGTCGGCAGTTTTGCGCCGCGCGAAGAGGACGTGCTCACAAAACCACCACCTTTCCCTGAGCTTTATTTATCAAGCCGTCCTTTTGACTTTATATCGTTTTTTTGCGTCTTATCATCTGGCGCACTCGTCGCGCCCGGCGTTTTCTTCCGCCTGTGCGCGCAGTTTTTTTATCTCTTCAAGCATCTCGTCTATATGCTCTTCGCTCTCTTTTTCCTCTGTTGTCTTGTTTTTGCTCTGTTTTGAGAGGAACAGAAGCACGAACAGCACGACGAGCGTCATTATCATGCCCGGAACGGTACGCACGAATCTCGGTATTATACCGATGCCGGGTATGGAAAACACTACTTTTCCTTTTACTTTTGAAAGCGATACCGGAGCGTCCGCGGTGTTGTTCGCGTCGCCCTGCGTGATGATAATGCCGTTTTCCTCATCAATATCTATCACCCGGTGCACCACCGGAGTACCTGCCGTTGAATAAACGACGACGTCGCTTATTTTATATTCCGAAGAGCGGACCACGAAGATCAGATCGTTTGCGGAAAGCGTCGGCTCCATACTGCCGGTCAGAACGACCGCCACGCCGGCGCCGAGAGGCATCGGCATACTGTCGCCGAAAGCGATTATCGCGGTCAGATAGTAGGCGCAATAGAGCGCCAGCAGTGTGCCTAGCACAGCCGCGATGATCTTTACCGCTTTTTTGCTTTTCTTTTCCTTCATTTAGCTCTCCGTCGGGGGTCAATATTCGCCCCTGCGTTTTCTCCGTCTTTCCACATAGAACAGGATTATCAGGATCACGCCGGATACCGCGATTATCGCCAGAGCGTACGGGATCGTGTTGTCGCCGGTCTTCGGTGACAGAGGCGTGTCGCCGCCCTCGTCTTCATCGCCCTGCACTACGAAATAGAACCCGACCGTGATATCGTCCGCTTTGTCAAACGCGGCCTTGTCGCCGAAATACGTATCTTTGACGTCGTGCTCGTCGTCTACTTCAAATATCCAGTTCCACGCTATTGTGAACTCTGCCACGGTGTCTTTTGTAGCGGAGCCCTTGAGCGCGGTGATTATGTTCTTGTCGCTCAGAGCTTCCGGTACGGGATAGCTGTTGACCTCGGCCGCGTCCTTGCTTGACATATTCGTCGTCACGGGCAGATCGGAATCACTTTTTACTTCGTACATGTAAGCGTAGTACGTTACCGTGCCGCCGCTCTTGTTTATGAACTTAAGCAGAACGTCGGCAGCCGTGCCGGGAGCAACGACGTGATCACCGTTATCCGAGTTGACGCTGTCGTAATATGCGCTGAAGAGCGAAAGCTCGGCGGTTCCGTCGTCTCTGACGTCCGTGTCGGAATCCCAGGTGAGTTTTTTGTTCTTTAACTCAAACGTATGAACGGGAGCCGCGCTGTTGCCGGCGTACGTAAGCACCAGAATAAGCGGAAGAGTAAGGACTTCGCAAATGAAAAGGATAAGAAAAGTCGGTAAAAGCCAGCTCATAACACCTTTGTTCTTTTTCATTTTCGGACTCCTTTCTTCACGAATTTTTGTAACTGTCTTCCCCGCCTCCTTCTTTGAGGGAGGTGTCACGGCTTTTGCCGCGACGTAAGGAGTTTTGATAAGGTTTGAACTCCCTCAGTCAGCTGACGCTGACAGCTCCCCCGGAGGAGGAGCCTTTTTGCCTCCCTCTGGGAGGGAGGTGTCACGGCTTTTGCCGCGACGGAAGGAGTTTCGATAAGATTTGAACTCCCTCAGTCAGCTGACGCTGACAGCTCCCCCGAAGGAGGAGCCTTTTTTGCCTCCCTCTGTGAGGGAGGTGTCACGGCGGTCGCCGTGACGGAAGGAGTTATTTACTGAAATCACAGGCTTTTCCTGCATTATTTCAGATTTCTTTATACGAATAAATTTTGAAACAAACCGCCGCCACCTCGATACGGAAGCGCCGGTTTGTTTCAAAATAGTTCCCGCCGCCCGTCCGCCACGTGGGCGGACGGCGGAAAGCTAAATTGATTTGTTTTGTTTAACCGATTAACTTAAATTAGTCGATCTGTGCGATAGAGATGGTGAGGGATATATTCGTGGTAAGATTGTAATCCGTACCCGCAGTCAGCGTGGTCGCAGGAGCAAGGGTGGTGCCTGCAGCGAGGTCGCCGAGGAGGGTGTCCTGTTTGTCATGGCCGGTGTCTGAAGCGAGCGCGCCGTAATCCCATTCCCAAGTAAGCGTGAGCGTACCGATCGCGGTTGCGAGGTTCGTGTTCGCCTTATAAGTTGCGGTCAGGCCGTTAAGAGCTTCAACGATTTCTGCAATTGTGCCGGTCTTAAGAGTCGTAGTACCCTGTTTAAGAGTGTAAACTACAGGATAGTAATCCGCTGCCAGATCAAACGTATCTTCAGCATCGGCAGTGGTCATATTCGGAAGACCAGTCTTAGCCTTCAGGAATATGTCGTTTTCAGACGTTGCGGTAAAGGTTACTGCAACAGCAACTTCGGGAGTACCGGTAACGGAGAACGTAAGACCATCCTCGTTTTTGGTGCCGGGAGCAACAACGTTGTCTTCGTCAGAATCGCCTGCGGTAGCACCGGTGGAGATAACGGAGAGAACGATGTCCGCACCGTCAGCAGTAAGGCTGTCGCCGGATGCACCGGGGGTATTCGCAGTCTTTTTGTAAGTATCTGCGAACAGATTGCCGTCGGATTCAATAACAACGCCGAATTTCGCTACGCGAGCGGTATCGCTGCCGCTACCGGATGTTACGTACTTTGCATAGGTTCCGCTGACAAAGCAGCTGGTGATAAGTGCGAGAGCTACAATGAGAAGAGCAACTCTCATAGTCCAATTCTTCTTCATTTGAATTGACCTCCTGTAAAATAAATAATATAGATGTTGGGACACAAACGTCCTATGT
>JAEEGW010000031.1 GCA_016280525.1 Clostridiales bacterium | reverse complement strand
GCCCAGCCGAGCGCTATCATCGTGCCGCCGTTACCGTGACAGAGATCGAAATACGGGAAAACTATGTGCGTCGCGCGCCCGCCGAGCGACAGAAAATATTTGTCGCCTTTGCCGAGATCGTGCTCGTAGCCCGCGTACCAGTTGTCGTGGTCGCCGAGACAGCCGCGCAATACGGGATTTTTGCCCGCAAATTCCATATCCAGCGCGTAAACGTCGGATATAATATTCGTAGGCTTACTGCCGGTGTTTTCAAACCAGACGGTATATTCGCACTGTCCGAATTCTTCTGTATACGCGGATTCTATTCTTATCCGCAGGTTTTTATCGACACGCGCCGTTGTCGTAACGGTCGTTTTACCGTTTTCTTTTACGGTTTTTCTGCGCGCGAAAAGCCCTTGTAAGCCGTTGTGCAGCTCGCCGCCGTATCTGAAAGTAAACGGCAGAGAATCGGGACGGTTTATTTTTGTATTGAAAATACGGCGTCCCGCCGCCGTATTTAGTGATCTGTTATTCATGTGATTGACCTCCCTTGAGAGTTTTTATAACTGCATAAGCCGCGAGGACAGCTACGGCGGCGCCTACCGCAATTTCCGTCACGGTGCGGTGACGGCGCAGTCTTCTTGATATATCGGCAAAATCGCCGGGCGGTATGAGAATATCGTCCTTTTGTCTCGCTTTGTATTCGTGCAGATAACGCCTGCACGCGGCGCAGCCCTCAAGATGCTCACGCAAAGCCTCCTCTGACGAAGGCGACAAGCATTTATCTTTATACATGGGAAGAAGATCCCGCGCCATTTCACAGTTTATATTCATCTTGCAACGCCTCCTTAAGCATCTTTTTAGCTCTGAAAAATATTACCTTTGCCGAGTTTTCGCTGATATTCAGGCTCTTTCCTATATCGGAAAACGAAAGCTCGGCGTATATCCGCAGCACCACCACGTCGCGGTACTTTTTCGGTAAGGAAGACACGGCTTTTTTCACCGCCTCGCCCGTCATCTGCCGCTGTATCACGCGGGCGGGGTCGAATTCCCCTCCGTCTCCGTCCGGCACAAGGTCAATATCAACGGTGTGTATCCTGTTTTTGCGTAAGTATTTGAAATACGTGTTTTTCGCCACCGCCGCAAGCCATGTGAACATCTCGCATGATCCGTCGTAGCGGTGGAACGATTTGAATGCCTGATAAAACGTCTCCTGCGTCATTTCTTCGCACAGAAAAGGATCGGGGCACATTTTTGACAAAAACGCATAGACCCGTTTGAAATATTCGTTATAAATAGTTTCAAATCCGTTTTCTTTCATAGTTAATACCGAAATTATGATGGCAGTTACAGTATATCAGTTGTATTTCATCATCGCGCGATCGATGTCGCCGCCTGTTATGAGCTGCGCGGCGTCGTATACGCTATCAAACATACTTTGAAGTATTTCAACTTCTTTTTTCGTGAAGTCGGAGAGAACGTAATCTTTTAAGTCCTGCATCTCCGCTTTGTCTCCCACGCCTAACTTAATGCGCGGGAATTCCTCCGTGCCGAGCTGCTCTATTATACTGCCGACGCCCTTTTGTCCGCCGGATGATCCTTTGCGCTTTATGCGCATTTGTCCCACTTCAAAATTTATATCGTCGCAGACGACTAAAATATCGGAAGGGGCTATATCGTACGCTTTGGCAAAGCCTTTGACGGCTATACCGGACAGGTTCATATAAGTCTGCGGCGTGACTATAAGACCGCGCCTGCCGCCGAGCTTTATCTCGCCGTAAAGCGAGTCGAACTTTGCGCGGCGTATGCGTACTTCTTTATTCTTTTTCAGCCAGTTTGCGAATATGAACCCGGCGTTATGCCGCGTGTGCGCGTACTCTTTGCCGGGATTGCCTAAGCAGACGAGCAGAAAAGTATAATCTGATTTTTTTGAAAAAAACATGTATACTCCTTTTAAAATAAGGGAATTATCAAATAAAAACGGAGGTCGTTATGACGCTTTTTGAATTTATGCCCGCGCTTTGGGCAATTTTATCTTTTTTGTTTTTCGCCGTGTATTTTCTGACCGATATGCGGCTTTTCCTGCTCGGCTGCGGCGGCGCGCTGTTCGCGCTGTGCCCGGCGCTGCTCGGCGGCGGGATATTTTTGCAGACGGTCTTGTTTTTTGCGTATATCGCCCTCGTTTACGCAGCGTGTTTCTTAAAGCGCCTGCTTGAAGTCGACTCCGATTTCAGAGACGCCATAGCGCTGACCGCCATAGACCGCCGCGGCGGGTATATTTTATACAAAGGGCGCGTGCGCCGCGCATATCCGCGCGATATTTTATACGAATACCGGCTGGGCGACGTGCTTGCCGTAACGGAGCTGTCAAACGGCACGCTCTGCGCTTACCGGATATAAGATTTTACCGATGCGAAAAACGCGTCGTCCGGCGCGAAATAAAGCGCGAAGCTCAGATCCGTTTCATAAAACAGTACGGCCGATTTTTTCTTTTGGTTGCCGGAAAGACAGTAAAACCGTCTTTTCGGCTTTCCTTTTTCTTTTACGTATTCTTTCGCATCTTTATACCGCAAAAGCGCTTTTGCGTAATTGAGATCAAGATCGTAAATACATTTTCTGTACTTGCCGACGGTGCGGTAGATGCTTAATATACCGCCGTCAAGCCCGTATTCGTAAGTTGAGAGGATATAGACCGTGAATATCTGCACGGAAAAGAAAATGAATGAAAGAGCAAGAGCGTAAAACACGCTTTTTTTAAGCTCAAAACCGAGTATCGAAGCGCCTGTCGCGGCCGCGAGCAGAATAAAGCATATAAAAGCGTATTTTCCGGTCCTTTTGGGCGGCTTGAAATACTGTCTCATATCATTTATGGTAGCTTGATCCGGCGTTTATGGAAAACGCCCTGTATATCTGTTCCGCCAAAATAACGCGCATGAGCCTGTGCGGAAACGTCATTTTTGATATGGACAAACGAAGATCGCATACGGATTTGACCTGCTCCGACAGTCCGTGAGAACTGCCGATAATAAAAGTTATATCCTTTTCCGCGTCCTCTATTACAGCCGCAAGCTCCTCGCTTGACAGTTGTTTTCCCTCAACGCAAAGCGCTATTTTATAAGATCTTTCCGGTATTGCGTCAAGTATCTTTTTGCCCTCGTTTTCAAGCGCGGTTTTTATCGCGCCGTCCGACGGCTTGTCCGGCAGTTTTTCTTCTTTTATCTCCACGTTTTTTACGCGGCAGAAACGGCAAAGGCGCTTTTCGTACTCTTTTACCGCCTCCGCGTAGTATTCTTCTTTCAGGTCTCCTACGTGTATTACCGTTACGTTCATATCAGTTTCGTTATCTCAAATCGTTTTGCCGGCTCCGCGCTCATGCTCTCAAGTCCGTAACGCTTTACGGCGGACAAAGCGGATGAAAGCGCCAGCTCCGGCGTGTTGTTTTCCGGTGAAATGTGAGCCAGAAGCACGCGGCGCGTGCCGTTTTTGTATAGATAAGGCAGAATTTCCGCGCACTGCGCGTTTGATAAATGGCCTTTATCGGACGATATGCGGCGTTTGAGCTCCTCGGGGTAGCTGCCGTATCTCAGCATTTCCTCGTCGTAATTTGATTCAAGTATCACGGCAGAGCAGCCGTCAAGCGCCGCCGCCATTTCCTCGCTTACGTAACCCGTGTCCGTCATACTGCCTATGCGCACGCCGCTTTTATGCTCTATCACGTAGCCGACGCTACACGGGGAGTCGTGGCTCGTCGCAAAGCTTTTTATAATAAAATCGCCGAGATTTACGGTATAAATGCGCTCGTGCGGCACGGCGCCGGGCGCGGGAATGCGCGGGATGACCGCCGATACGGCGTGTATATACGGACTGTTGTTTTTGCAGAAGCCCTTTAAGCCGTCTATGTGGTCGCCGTGGTCGTGCGTTATGAAGACCGCTGAAATATCGCAGGGCGTAACGCCGAGCGACGACAGCGCGGTTACTATCTTTTTGCCGCTGCCGCCCGCGTCGATAAGAAACGACGTTTCCCCGTCCGTAAAAAAGCTGCTGTTGCCGGATGAAGAAGAGAAAAGCGTATACGCACTGACAGCCATTAACCGAACAACCCCTTTATTTTATCAAAAATATCAAAATTCAGATCAAGCAGATCTATACAGAAAACGAAAGCTAACGGGATGAATACGTTCATCAGCATTTTCGCCGTTTTCTTGTTTTTGTTTATCTTCTCCGCGCGCTTTACCCGCTCCTCGTACGGAAGCGTAAAATCAAGCGTGTCCGTCGTAACGGGCTTGTCGTCAAAGCCGCGGTTAAGAATTATTATCGTTATCAGAAGCCCGCCGACGATCGCGCCCAGCACGAGTATGCAGACCGGCGTCTGCGGAAAATACGTGCGCTCAAAATAAAGAACGAGCTGATACAGCGCCTCAAAAGCGGCAAAAAGCCCGATAAGCAAAAGGAATCTCTGCCAGGCTTTCAAAGCTTGTCCGCCTCGCACGCGGTGATGTATGCGACAAACGATGTCACAAGCTCTCTTATCTCTGCTCTTGTCTTATCGGGATAATAAAGGCGGTAGGCGGACGTCCTTCCTCTGACGGATACGCCTACGAAGACCGTGCCTACGGGATTTATATCCGTGCCGCCGCCGGGGCCGGCGTAGCCTGTGGCGGACGCGCCTATGTCCGCGCGGAACACGCGGCGGACGCCCTCCGCCATCTCGCACGCGCACTGATCGCTTACCTCCGTCACCTCGTCTATCGTCTTTTGCGATACGCCTATGACGGACGTTTTTATATCGTTTGAATAAGTTACAGCGCCGCCGTGGAACACCGCGGACGCGCCGGGTATGTCGGTTATGCTCTTGCACAGAAGTCCGCCTGTGCAGCTCTCCGCAAACGTGACAATGAGCTTCTTTTTCAAAAGGATATCAACGGTTTTCTTAAAAACGTCAGCCATTTCAGTTGCCCTCCGCGGGAATTTCTTTCTTTATCATTCTGACTATGTAGACCGGGATGTTCTCGGACTGCCTGTATATCTCGCAGGAATCCGCGTAATCCGGGAATCTGTCCGCAAGCGCCTTGAGCGTCGCTTCTTTTATGCGTTCCTTTGCGTTTTCAAGCTCCGTGCTGATCTCAAAATAATATCCTTTTGCCTGCCTCTGCGCTTCAACCTGCCTTGACACGGCTTCGTATAACTCGGACGGAGTTGACGGATCAAAACCGTTGTGCGAGTAGTACGTTGTCTTGTCCGAGCAGACCGGCACGGTGTTTATGCTTTTTTCGTGTTCAAGATAAAACGTCGCGTCGTCGCGGCAAAGGTAAAGGTGCGACGTCACGCCGCGCAGCTTTACGCCGTTTAAATTGCCGTCAAGATCGTCCGAATATATGTCAATGTTGTAGTAATTGTCCTGTATGAGCGCCGCGTTCCAGTAGCTTTTGCCGCCGTTTACGATAAACGAAGTGCCGCCGTATTTCTCGTACAGAAGCTTGAACGCCTTTGCGTAGCCGAGCGACGTGGCTTTCCCTTCAACAAGCGCGCCGTACGCGGTGTCCGCGTATATGCCGCCTTCTTCGGTCTTCTCGCAAATGCCGCAGAGATAATCGTGTATCAGCTGGCAGACGAGATATACGTCGCGCACGTCCGCCGTCATTGCGTCCACTTTGTTCAAAGAAGCCTTGAATCTGTTTTCCGCTTTTTCCAGAAATTTTGAGCTGTCGTTGTTGTTTGCCGTGTACGGAATCCAGACGCGCGTGTATTTGCCGTTGACTATGGACGGCAGGATAACGAGCTCGCCGGATTTTTTGCCGGATTTGGTGTATCCGTGGCTTTTCAGATCGAATTCGGACGCGTTTACGTAGTAAAGCGACGGATCGTCGTACGTCAGAGCGCGGACGATGGTCGCAAGCTCCGGCTCGCTCAGCAGAAGAGGCATAAGATCCGTATACTGCTTGCCTTCTTTTATCGTTTCTTTCAGCACGTCGTAAACGAACTGTCCGCGTGCGTCAAGCGTGTTGAAATACAGAGAATCCGCCCGTATTTCCGGCTCTTTCGTGAGCTTTTCCGACGCTTTTTCGATTATATGATTGGATTTCGACACGGCTCCCACACTCATTATGGAATATATAACGAGCGAAATGAAGACGATGCAGAAGATCCCGAAACAAATTTTCTTGATTTTCATATCCGAGTCTCTTTCGTGTTACTGAAGTTCAGTATAACATAAATATTTGCATATTTCAAGAGTTAAAGAATAAATAATAAAGAATAAAGAATAAAAATCGGTGTCGGCTACGCGAACCCCCGTTGCTCTCCAGTTCGCAACGGGGAACCCCTACCGCCGACGAATATGGTGGGTCCCCACCCCTCACGGCGCTGCGCGCCACCCCCCATACCCCCCTGTCCCCTCCCGGGAACCCCCAACGCTCTCCAGTTCGCGTCGGGGAACCCCTCGGCCCCTCCCATCATTCAAAGAATGAGGGGGTGCGAATTAAGAATTCAGAATTAAGAATTCAGGAGGTAGGGGTCGGCTACGTGAACCCCCAAGGCGCGAAGCGCACAGATCTTCGGCGTAGCCGACACCGGTTTTTATTCTTTCTTATTTCTTCTTTATTATTTAAGACGGGCGACCGTTTGTCGCCCGTCCTTATGTCATATATTTCCTCAGCTTCTGCAAAGCGGATTTTTCTATGCGCGAGATCTGCGCCTGCGACACTCCGAGTTCCGCCGCCGCCTCGGTCTGCGTTTTTCCGCGGTAATATCTTATTTGCAGTATTTTCGCCTCGCGTGCGCTGCAGTGTTTCATCGCGTCGTACAGCGCTATTTTGTCCATCCACGTCTCGCCGTTTTCGTCGGATATTCTGTCGTACAGATATATCTCGTCTCCGTCCTGCCCGAACACCGGCTCGTACAGCGAAAGCGGGTCGGATATCGCATCAAGCGCCTCCGCGACACGCGACGGCTCGCAGTCGAGCGCCGCGGCGATATCGGAGACAGACGGCTCGCCTCCGCTCTTTTTTGCAAGCTCGTCCCGCGCGGAAAGCGCTTTGTACGCAATATCTTTCGTGCTTCTGCCGACCTTCAGAGCGCAGCTTTCCCTTAAATATCTGCGTATCTCCCCGGCTATCATCGGCACGGCGTAGGTCGAAAAACGCACGTTTTTGTCCTGCTCAAAATTATCCACCGCTTTTATAAGCCCCACGCAGCCGACCTGGAACAGATCGTCGGAATTGTCCGTCCGCTTTTTGAATTTGCCTACCTCGGACAAAACGAGGCGCAGATTTGCGGTAATGAATTCGTTCCTTGCCGTCCTGTCGCCCGCTTTTATCCTGCTCATCAGCTCGTCCGCCTGCGTATCGGACAGGGTCTTTAATTGCGAGGTGTTTATCCCCGTTACTTCCACTTTATGATTCATCTATTTTAAATTTTCCTTGTATCAGATTTATGCGGTCGTGCCGCGTTTTTGATTATTGACATACGTTCCGGTTATGATTTTGAATTAAGGGCTGTATTTTTTTCCATTAAAAATAAAAAATGATTTGACAAATCAAAAAAAGTATGGTAGAATAGTCAAAACGGCGTATGAGGCGGATAATGAGACGTATCGGATACGAAAAATATCTTGACAAGGTCAAAGGGTGCTTTGCGGGCAAAGCGGCAATAGGCACTATGGGCGCACCCTACGAGGGCGTTAAAATGCGCATGGAACTGAAATACCGCTCCGAGATGACGGACGCGATGCTGCCTAACGACGATCTTGATCTTCAGGTCCTCTGGCTTGACGTCGTACAAAAGTACGGCGCGGATTTCACCCCGCGTCAGCTTCTGCGGCGTTTCTGCGAATACTGCGACTATTCGCCCGGCGAATACGCGGTAATGCGTAAAAACTACCAATGCGGTATCTATCCGCCGTATTCCGGCAGTTACAGAAACGACTTTTACCGTGAAGGGATGGGCTGCCCGATCCGCTCGGAGATCTGGGCGTGCCTCGCGCCCGGCGAGCCGGGAAAAGCGGCGGAATACGCGAGCCGCGACGGTATACTTGATCACAGCGGAGAATCCGTTTTTGCCGAAATGTTTTTCGCGGCGGCGGAGGCGGAGGCGTTTTTTGAGGACGACCTTTTAAAGATCATCCAGGCGGGGCTGTCCGTCATTCCGTCCGGCTGTAAATTCGCGGGACTCGTCAAATACGTCGTCTGGCTTTGCGGCAGATACGATGATATGGAGACCGTCCGCGCGTTCATACTTGACAAATACGGTCATCCCGACTGCACGAATATGTTCCAGAATATGGGCATAACGCTCGCGTCGCTTCTTTTGTGTGATAAAGACCCGATCAAAACGGGCCTGACGGCGCTCAACTGCGGATTTGACACGGACTGTACCTGCGCGTCCGCCGGAGCGATGCTCGGCATAATCTTAGGCGGTAAAAAATTTGCGGAGCTGACCGGACTGCACGATTTAAAATACGTTTTATCCGTAAGATCCGAAGGCCACGGCGACAGGACGGACGAACTGTCAGAGCAGATAGCGGAGCTCGGCACGGCGTTTCCGCACGGCGATACCGAAATAGAAAACGCGCCGGATATAAAATTTGAGTTTGAGCCGGCGCCGGAATACGAGTTTTATTATTTGTACGTCGGCAAGCCCTGCGTTTCACCCGGTAAAAAATGCGCGGTAAATATCAGAATAGCCGCAAAGAAGAAAATCAAGGGAAAGCTGAGATTCAACTGTCCCGAGCCGCTTTTCTGCCGTGAGAACGAATTTGACGTTACCGGAGAATCCTACGACGACGGCGAAAACGAAGCGTTTGTGCACTGCGAATTTGAGATCCTGCCCGACGCCGGTGTTTTCCCGATGAAAAACATGATAGAACTTGAATTCCACACGGAAGACGGCGTTTATAAAGACAGCTTCGGTATCTGCTGCGCAGACGTCTGGCGCGTAGACGGTCCGATCTGGCGCACCGAGCCTGCGCTTGAGCCCACGGCGCTTGAAGGCGGCAAAAGCTACTGGGGCTTTATGAAGCCCGGCAAAAACGAGGGAGAGTCAACGGACAACGTCCGCGATTTTCACCTGAATTTTGCCCGTGACACGGACACGGCGTATCTTGATATCAACTCGCTTTTTGAGCCGTTTAAATGGGGATATTCCGACGGACGAATAAAAAGATGTTTTTATAAAGAAGAAGACAGCTTT
>JAEEGW010000211.1 GCA_016280525.1 Clostridiales bacterium | reverse complement strand
TCCTGGTCAAGCAGGTTGTATTTGCCGATATCACGCAGATAAACTCTGACGGGGTCGTCTATGTTCAGACCTTCCTGCGTCAGCATTTTTTCCATTTCTTCCGCGGATTCGTACTTTTCTATTTCGCGCTCAAGACCTTCTATGTCCGCGCTGTCGTCTAAGAATCCGACGACCTCAATGCCTTCGGCCTGCAGTTTTTCGTAAAACTTTTCGACCTGTTCAAGGCTCATATCGAGCTCGTCAAGAGTCTCCATTATTTCGCTGTTGGAAAGAGTTCCCTTTGCCTTACCCGTTTCAATCAGCGCTTTTACTACCGCTTTCTTATCGTTTTCCATCTATATTCTCCCTTTCATTTATTACTCTTTTTATTTATCAGCGCCTGTATGTCGTCAAACGACGCTGTGCCGGTCGGTCTCTGATCCTCCTCGCGCAGAGCTTTTGCGTTTTCTTTAAAAACCTCGTAGCCGTTGTCGGAAAGATCGTTTCTCGCGATCAGCATACGCGTTATCCTGCCCGTTTCGTCCGGTGAAAACTCCGACGCTATGAACGACAGATCGTATCTGCCCTCGGTTTTGATGCAGTTTTTCATAGCCGTATATACGCGGTGGTTGAACGCAGTTTTGAAGTCGTTTTCGTCAAGCACACCCTCCTCTTCCGCTTTGAGCAGAAAATCGGGGTTTATCTGCGCTATGCCGAGCAGAGCTTCCTCCGCGTTAGTCGCTCTTGTCATACGGATCTTGTCCGGATTGACTCTGTCTCCGTAACCTTCGCTTTGACGTATGAGCTTCGTCTGGTCGTTTTTGCTGTTTGCTTTTCTCTGCTTTATATGCTTCTGCTCGATCAGAGCTTTGAAGCTTTCCGGCGAGACGTCAAGCTGCTTTGCGTATTTTACCGTGTATATCTCGCGCTCTACGGGAGACGGCACGGCGGCGATTATATCCGCCAGCTTTTCGCTTGCGATCACGCGCTGATCCGCGGATTTCAGATCGTAAGAGGCAAGCGCCTGTCCGCATCTGTAATCCATCTGACCTATGCTTTTCTGCAAAAGGAGCGAAAACCTCTCCTTGCCGTATTTTTGTATGAATTCGTCCGGGTCGCACCCGTCCGGCAGGCTAACGACTTTCGTCTCCACGTTCGCACCGGATAAAATTTTTATAACGACGTTCGTTTTTGATATGCCCGCGGCGTCTCCGTCGTAACAGATAACGACTTTGTTTTTGTATCTGCGTATGAGCGCCGCCTGCTCTTCGGAAAACGACGTTCCGAGCGAGGCGATGGCGTTTGTGAAACCCGACATATGGAGCGCTATGACGTCCGTCTGTCCTTCGCACAAAATGAAGAAATCTTCTTTGGAGTTCTTTGCGAAATTCATGGCGTACAGATTTCTGCGTTTGCTGAAAGCCGGCGTATCGTTCGTATTCTTATATTTTTGCCCCTCCGCGGGCTTTTTTTCAAGCGACCGCGCGCTGAAGCCGACGACGTTGCCCGCAGCGTCTATTATCGGGAACACGATGCGGTTTTCAAACGTGCTGTATCCGCCGCGGTTGCACAGAAACGCGTCCAGCAGTTCATTCGGCTTGTATCCGAGATCGGTCAGATACGCAAACAGCTTTTTGTCCGGCGGGCTGTAGCCCAAGCCGAAATGCCTTACAGCGGCGGTAAGTCCTCTGCCGTTTATATAATCCGTCGCCTCTTTGTATTTACCCGAGGTGAGCTGCGTGTTGAAATATTTCGCGGCTTCCCTGTTCGCGTCAAGTATGCGTCTTCTTTTGTCGGACGCCTCGCGGTTGTAGCCGTCGTCCGGGACGGTGAGGCCGGCGCGCTGGGCAAGCTGTTCTATGGCGGACGGGTAGTCTATGTTATCCGCTTTCATAACGAAGCTCACGACGTCTCCGCCGGCTCCGCAGCCGAAGCAGTAGAACGATTCAGTCCTTTCGTAGACCATGAAAGACGGTGTTTTTTCGTTATGGAACGGGCAGCAGGCGGTGTATAAAGTTCCGGCGCGCTTCAGCGGCACGTAGGAATTTATAACGTCGACTATCCTGTTTCTTTTTTTCAGTTCTTCTAAAAATTCTGCCGGATATGCCAAAATTTCACCACCTTTCGTATATAATATACATTTTTATTCCTTGTTTTACTCTTTTTGTAAAAAAGTTTTTTTAAAAAATTTCCGCTGTGATCTTCTCACAGCGGAGAGTTTAGTTGTTGTAGTTTCGTTTTATCTTTTTGGACGTCGTTTTTTCAAACTCCGTTTCCCTCAGTTTTATTTCGGAAATATGTTTATACGTGGCGTGGCACGACATTATTGACTTGACGTCTGACCACAGTTTGTCTTTTATTTCCTTCTCCGTCATTCCTTTCGTACGGTCGAGATCGGGGTATATCTCGGCAAGAAGACCGGTCTCCTGCCCAGCTTCGTTTTTGATTCCGTAAACTACGACCTCGGCTATATATTCGGAAGCGGAAAGATACCCTTCTATCTCCTCAGGATATACGTTTTTGCCGTTTTTTAAGACTATCAGATTTTTCTTTCTTCCGGTTATCACGAGCCTGCCGTCTTTATTGAAATGACCTATATCTCCGGTATGGAACCAGCCGTCTTTGAGCACCGCGTCCGTTGCCGCGCGGTTTTTGTAATATCCGAGCATTACGGTATCGCCTTTTGCGACTATTTCCCCGTCGCCGTTCTCGTCCGGCTGATATATTTTTATATCCACGCACGGTACGGGAACGCCCACGGTGTGGTGATCGCTGTAATCGTTTCTGTTGACGCACAGAAGCGGCGAACATTCGGTTATGCCGTAACCGTTTCTTAACTTTATGCCTATCGCGTCAAAGAAATCGCCGAGCTCTTCTCGCAGCGGCGCGCCGCCGGTGACTATCATTTTGAGATTTCCGCCGAAGCTGTCAAGTATTTTTGCAAAAAATCTGCTTCTTAAATCAATTCCGGTTTTTCTCAGAGCGTTGCTTATTTTTATAGAATTGCGCAGAGTTTCCGCTTTGCCCGTTTTTTCCGCTTTTTTCCATACGGCGTTGTAGAAAAACTCAACGAAAACGGGAACGACGAGAATATAATCCGGTTTATAAAGTTTTAGATTCTCGGATACTGCGCGCAGACTTTCGTTTACGCATACCGTGCAGTGCTTGTGGAACGATCCTAAAATGTCGCATACGGCTTCATACATATGGTGATACGGCAGAACGGAAAGACCCACGCCGTCCACGGTTATCGTCTGCAAGCCGTAATAGACCATTGAGGTGAGGTTGCGAAGGGATATCATAACGCCTTTTGCGCTGCCCGTCGTGCCGGACGTGAAAACTATCATTTTAAGATCGTCGCGGCGGTTTGACTGTTCAAGATACGTCCTGTTTCCCGAGTCAAGCTCTTTGCCGCCGAGTTCGAGAAGCCTGTAAAAAGAACTGTACCACTCTCCGTTGCTGTGATCGTCGAAGTTTATAAACAGCTTTATGTTCGGCATTTTGTCTTTATTGCCCTCAACGAACGGCTTTTTAGCAGCGGAAAAGAACAGCACCGTCGCGTCGCTTTTGTTTACGAGGTGCAGCATCTCATCTTCCGGCAGGTCCTTGTCTATCGGCACCATAACGCCCGCGCCTTTTAATACGGTTATGAACGTGGTTATCCATTTATAGCTGTTTTCGGATATGACGGCGAATTTGCAGTTTTTAAAGCCGAGAGACGATAACGCCGTACCGAGCTTATCCGTTTTTTCTTCAAGCTCTTTGTACGTTATCTCCTTGACCGTTCCTTTGCTTTTGTATTTCAGCGCGGTCTTGTCGCCGTCTTCTCTTACGGCGATGTCCATCATTTCCTTGAAATCATAGAATTTTGTCACGCTG
Organism: Clostridiales bacterium; assembly: GCA_016280525.1. Lineage (GTDB taxonomy): Bacteria > Bacillota > Clostridia > Oscillospirales > CAG-272 > UBA1248. Next base: position 1,896 of record JAEEGW010000211.1, on the reverse strand, counting down.
TATAAAGGATAGTTTTTATTCATAATAAAACTCCGAATTATTCTCTTGACTTTATCGCTTTTTTATGTTATATTTAATACCGCTAATACGTATTTTGTTACATACTTTTCTATTAAATTATTCTTTCCCCCGGAGTAAACAATATGCAGATATTCAGTCTGATATTATTGTCTTTGAGCCTTGCAATGGACGCTTTTTCGGTTTCACTTTGCAAGGGGCTTAAATTAAAGACAAAGCTGTTTAAAAGCGCGGTGATAATCGGCCTGTTTTTCGGCGGTTTTCAGGCGCTTATGCCGGCTGTCGGCTGGCTTCTCGGCCGCGGGATAATTGAATACATAGATAAATTCGACCACTTTATCGCTTTCGGCATACTCGCGTTCATAGGCGGCAAAATGATATTTGACGCGATAAGAGGCGAGGACGACAAGACGTCCGACAAGCTGAATATCAAAGAGCTTATCGTACTGTCGGTAGCGACGAGCATAGACGCGTTAGCCGTCGGTTTCACTTTCTCGTTCAACAATAGCGTCAACATCGGCCTTTACGCCGCGGTCATAGGCGGTATAACGTTTGCGGTGTGCTTCGGCGGAGTGTTTTTAGGCTCCGTTTTCGGAACCAAATTCGGCAAGCCCGCTTCTGTCATAGGCGGCTGCGTACTTATACTTATAGGAATAAAACTTTTGCTTGAAGGGTTGGGGGTACTATCGTTATGAGACCTTCGCATATCCTCTGGGATTTCAACGGCACGATCTTGGACGACGTCACGCCGTGCATAAAAAGCATAAACGAACTTCTGATCAAATACGGCAAAAAGCCGCTTTCCGGCGTTGCCGAATATCAGAAGGTCTTCGGCTTTCCGATAAAAGATTATTACGCAAGGATAGGTTTTGATTTCAACGAGGTCAGCTTTGAAGTGCTGGCGATCGAATGGGTGGAACTTTATAACAAGTATAACGACCCGATAAAAGCCTGCCCTCACGCGGAAGAAGCGCTGAAATACGTTAAAAGCGCGGGGATACCGCAGCTTATACTCACCGCGTCAAAGACCGAAATGGTTTACGAACAGCTTGATATGATGGGTCTAAGAGGCTATTTTGACGGTGTGATAGGACTTGACAACATACACGCCGCGGGCAAGACTGATATAGCGCTTGAATGGGCAAAGCGCGCGAATCCCGCCTGTCCCGTACTGATAGGCGACACGGAGCATGACGCGCAGACCGCGGACGCGATAGGCGCAGAGTGCCTGCTCGTTTCCTGTGGCCACATGCCGGCGGAAAAGCTGCTCCCGCTGAAGCCCGTTTTCGACGACCCGCTTGCCGCCGTACGTTCCTTATTCACGCCCGAAGGGCAATTCACGCCGTAAGGCAATTCACGCGCCGCGAGGCGCAATTCACGCCGAAGGCAATTCATTTTTAAGATTTTTATGATTAAATAATAAATTCGTATTATGAATGAATTTCCGCTGACGCGGAATGAATTGGCTTTGCCGTGAATTGACGGATAAATCCGTCGTGAATTGAATTGCGCCGTTATGTCTGAGTGGTAATTTATTTTAACCTCTTACAAGCGCAATTCATTGGGGCTGCAGCTTAACGCAGCAGCCCCATTAATTATCCCAGTCTTTCTTATCTTTTATATCCTCGTATAAGGATAAATAAGACCCGTATCTTTCCGCTCTTATGACGCCGTCGGACACGGCTTTTTTTATTGCGCAGCCGTCCTCTTTCGTATGCGTGCATTTCGTATATTTGCACTTGAACAGAAACGGCTCGAATTCCGGGAACAGGTACGGCAGCTCTTCCTTTTTACAGAAATCGAATCTCTCAAAATCAAGCAGGCTGAAGCCGGGCGTGTCCGCCAAAAACGTGTTTTCATCCGTTTCATACAGCGTTA
>JAEEGW010000210.1 GCA_016280525.1 Clostridiales bacterium | reverse complement strand
CAAAACCCCGGTCGTTTGGGAGGGCTTCTGCCGCGACGTTAATTATCTCGTGCCGAAGACGACACAGATATTCTCCTGGGAAAACTTCTATCAGACGACGCCGGAGCTTATAGAAGCCGGCTACACGCTCATAAACGGCTCATGGTGCCCGAACTACGTTGTCGAGCCCGCTGTCATGTGGAGCGTCAAAGACTGCTTTGACTGGGATATATTCACGTTCAGACCCGTTCATCCGCAGTCGCCGTATATCAACTCCACGCTCAAAGTCCCGCCGTACGATAAAATGATCGGCGGTCAGCTGTTGTCATGGGGAGATTTCGGCGCGCGGGCAAAACAGCCGCAAAGACATCTTATAGCGGAGTTTGAAAAAGTCGCAGAGCGCGCCGCGGCAACAGCTGAAAATACCTGGAACAAAGAAAAAACGGTATCGTTTGAAGAGTTCTCGGCAGCTCATGAAATACAGAATAAAGCCGTTTGCAGGATCTTCAATTACAGATCAGTAAAGACAGACAGATTTATACTCCGCCCGTTCAGAAAAAGCGATAAAGCCGACGCAAAAGCGTACTGCGAATCTCTTGTCGACGAAGAGTTTGAAGAGTTCGATCCGGAGCTTTCGGAGAGCTTTGTTGACAAGTGCGTTGAATATACGGAGAAAGCTCAGCCAGACAATTACTGCTTTGCTATAGAGCTTGACGGCAAAGTCATAGGCGGCTGCAATATAGACGTCATAGACGAATATACGGGAAACGTCGGCTGGTACGTGCATAAGGCGTATCAGAACAAAGGTTATGCAACGGAAGCGGGCAGAGAACTGCTGAAATTCGGATTTGAGTATCTCGGGCTTCACAGGATAGAAGCGCACTGTCACGTAAATAACGTAAGATCGTATAAAGTAATGGAAAAGCTTAACATGCGCCGCGAAGGGTGCAATATAAAAGATCACAGATATAAAGGCGGCGTATGGGGAGATTCATATACGTACGCGATACTTGAGGAGGAGTATAAAAATGAACGGTAACGTGTATAAGAAAAACGAACTACTGGCATCCGTCGTTATAAAAGGTCTGCAGTCGAGGAATATGTCGGGTTATTACGCAAAAGACAAAGATGAAGCGCTGAAAATTGCGCTCAGTCTCATACCAGAAAACAGCACCGTCACTATGGGCGGCTGCACGAGCTCGGATGAAATAGGACTGACGGACGCGGTAAAAAACGGCGAGTATAAGTTTATTGACAGAAGCCAATATGAGGACAAGCGCGCCGCAATGCTTGACGGATATAACGCGGACGTTTTCATATCAAGCGTAAACGGTATGTCGGACGACGGCGTGCTCATTAACATAGACGGCAACGCAAACAGAGTCTCCGCTATCGCAAACGGACCGAAAAAAGTGCTGTTCATCGTCGGCATGAATAAGATCTGCCCGGACGTCGATACAGCGATGAAACGCGCAAGAAACGTCGCCGCGCCGGCAAACGCGCAGCGGTTCGGTCTTTCCACACCGTGCGCGTCAACCGGCAAATGCTTTGACTGCAAATCGCCGGATACAATTTGCTGTCAATTCCTTATAACAAGATATTCGCGTCATAAAGACAGAATACACGTTATTCTGGTAAACGATGAACTCGGATTTTAAAGGAGATACAAAACGATGAAGAAAAGAACAGCCGTTTTAATACTGCTTGTTATGATTTTGACCGCCGTTATAACTTCGTGCGGCAGTACTTCCGATACAACGTCCGAAACGATAACGGACGAGATTACGACAACGGCCGAAACAGAGACCGAAGAAGGCCAAATCATGGAAACGGAAACCGATACAGAAGTACAATCTGAAGCAGAAACTGAAACTGAAACAGAAACGGAAACAGAAACAGAAACGGAAACAGAGACACAGACGCAGGAAGCAACGGAAGAAATAACAAGCGAAGAGCCTGCGGATACGGAAACGACCGTAGATCTCGTTTTACCGGAAAAAAGCAGTGATCTGTCGTACGATCTGGCGGCCAAACTTCTGACGTTCTGCACGGGCTATATGGAATCAAACGCAAAGGCGATACTTAAGAGTGCCGGCTTTGAGATATTGTTTACCAAAAACTACGACAAAGCCAAAACGGACAAGTCGCATACGTGCGCTTATACTGTCGCAAAAGGCAAGTATAACGGCAAAAATATATACGTTGTGCTCATACGCGGGACCGAGGCAGGAGAATGGTATTCAAACCTGGATTTCGCTCCGTCACACGACAACGACACTAAATATGCCGAAAACTTCTATATGGCAGCACAAGATATATATCTTTCAATAAAGGATATGCTTGACAGTGACCCGGATTCGTATAAGGTCATCTGCGGCCACAGCAGAGGCGCAGCCGCGTCAAATCTGCTTGGTATAACGCTTGACAACGCGTATAGCAAGAACAGCGTTTACGTGTATACTTTTGCAACGCCAAACACCGTCAGAGGCGAAGAAGCGGAGAAGGATATAAGCGATCCGGAGAAGAAATATAACAACATTTTTAACTTCATAAATCCGGCGGACTTGGTAGCGTACGTACCTCTGCAAGCTCACGGATTCAGCCGCGCGGGAATAGATATAATGCTTGATTCAGAGGATAAAAAGACCTCTATAATAACCGGCATTGAGTCTCTTATAAATCTTGCTCCGGATATAAGATCGTATTATGAGGACAAGCATTCTCTTACCGGAAAAGGCCTGTCCGACGACGGTTTGAGCACGTATGACATTCTGCAGTATATCGCGGCAATGTATGCGTCGGATTATGCGAATATGGATATTTCTAAGCTTCTTACAATGTCGCCGGAAAGCGATCTTTACGCGGCTCTGGCTGTGCTTTCAGAATTCTCGGATACGCAGAATATGCTGAATATTGCAAACGAACACTCGGTCAGCCGTTATGCGCAGCTGATCGCCGAAAAGCAGGCGTCGGAGTGATGTTTTTAAGCCTTTATTCAGTCGCAGATGAATAAAATTAAGCAAATAAATTATCAATCAGTATCAATTTGAACCGAGAAAAGTTCACAATTATATATAATAAAATTTAAGATTGCTCAATGCGACGCACACAGCTCTATGATACAATCTATACTAATAAATTATATATTTTTATTTATTCTTTATTTATCAACCTTTGTGCCGAAAAAGCGGTTATAAAGGTTAATTGTGCTGTTTAAAAATTCCGTATCTTATTTTAAATTAATTTTTGTAATTTATTGGACTTGTTGTGACCACTTGCAGGAGGTGGAGTAATGAGCATTGTACATATCATGCAGATGCAGCAAAAGGTAGCGAAGAAGCTTATGGCAGCGATCGCTATGCTTCTTGTTGCCGCCGTTTTAATGGGCGTAACTACATATGCATGGATATCGATCTCCACCGCTCCTGAAGTTAGAAAGATCAAAACAACTGTCGGCGGCAACGGATATCTGGAAATAGCACTCCTCGGAACCGAAACGACAGGAACCGGTACATACGTTATGAGTCATCCGACCGGCGGCGGCCGCGGACAGTCAAACGCTCTTGTGTCGGTTGAAAATACGCTTGCAAATAACTACTACGGCAACGTTATAGATTTGTCGACAGGATACGGCCTTGACAGCATCATGCTAACACCTGCGCGTCTGAACCTGATAACAAACGGAAACAACGCGCTTGTTAATACACAGTATCCGTTGACTGTTCCTGAGTACGGACCGGACGGACGTATAAGTTCGTTGATCGAAGCTCCCAAAACGCATTATGACGCAGAATCCGAACTTTTTGAAGATACCGCTCATTGGGGTGTAAACGTTATCGGATTCAAGAAAGAACTTAACAGCACTCAGTCACAGACAATAGTACGTTCCGTAAGCCGTGAATCGATCAGAGCGGAAGCGGCTGAATATGTATATCATTACAGACAACAGATCCGTGATGACCTTATATCTACACTTGAAGCTGCATCGGACGATATATTCGGGGTTATAAACAAAACGACGCTGATACTCTGGCTCCCGAATATGTACAACTGGGATGATAATGACATCCAATGCGTACGCAACATCGCAAATATGCTTTCACAGGTTGCATCCGAAAGTGATATAGCACTGCGCTGGGCTTTCTTGGCATACTGTGTTTCCGATAACGCTCACTTTGATTCTGAGAACGAAGAAGATATGGCTGAGCTTGGACGCATTTACAAACAGTTCCAGACCATGCCTTTGATCCCGAGTGATAATGATACGTCCGAATTCAATGTCAAAAGCATCGCCGCCGCAAACGGATACACCACTCTCGTAACTGCGATAAACGCGATACAGCAGGTCAAAACAAGAGTCGCGGCTGCAAACGTTTACCTTGATGAAGGGCAACCCGGTAACGCCGGAGCTTGTATAATCAGTGTAACCGGATCTTACATTATGAACAAAGGAGAGACACCTCAGCCGGTTTATGTTCTTGGTTCCAACGGAAGAATTAATACAGGTGCAAGCCGCGGTTATTTCTACAATCTGCGTCAGGGCTATACCGAAGACGCGTTTTACTTTGTCGGATCCAACAGCGTTGAGAATGACGGTCTGTTTCAGGCTATGGCCAGAGTCGTCGGCGACTATACTGCAACACTGCAGTCAACTTTTAAATTTTCAAATTTAATAGCAAATACTGAGAAAACGTATACATACGATCTCAAAGTAACAAGCAAAAATACCAGCAGTCTATCTCAATACAATGAAGTGACAAACACAGGAACGCTCGGTCAGATATACACCGCGGTAGCTGAACTGGAAACGTCCGGTACCGTACCGCTTGAGATCAACAGATTCGGCGTTAACGCTTACGGATATCAAATCGATTTAGCTTTAAAATCTAACGAGCCCGGCTCACTTATACTTGAAAGAGAAGGACTTGACCGTATTACCGGGATGACGCAGCAGGCTTCGGAAAATTCCGGAAATTACAATGAAATTCTTCAGGGTAAAGGCAGCACGTTTAATTTTACGCGTGCCATTGACATGAATGACAATCAAGTTGCTTCTATATTGAACTGTATTTACATCGTTTTCATGACGACGGACGGTCAGATATTTGCCGTCGGCGTTCCGGGGAACCCGACAATAAAAGGCGATACTGTCACAGGACAGCTTCGGTTATATAACGTCAATCAAACCGAGACTGCTTCAAAAGGAATTCTTACACTTGGCTCTGAAATAACAAATAACAACATTACCACTTTACAGAAAAACAGAGAAGTAGACGTTTCGGTAATCGTGTATCTTGACGGTGATAAATTATCAAGTGCATACACTGGCGCGGGCAGAGGCTTTTCTTTGGACGGTTCTCTGAATCTGCAATTCGGCAACAGCGCGAATCTGACGTCTGTCAGAAGTGATGAATATTTAAATGAAAATTCAGTTGAATAAAATATATCAGAAAGGAAATGGATGAATGACAAAAATTAAAAGAGTCCTTAGTATTGTGCTGAGTCTTACCATTATGGTATCGTTATTGCCCGGCCTTTCCATACCGGCTTCTTCAATAGCGTATAACGAAGCTGACGGACCGCGCACTGCCGGGGAACTGACGAGTTACATTTATGGTGACTTTGTAACGAGCGGAGATGTTGGTGATCCGTTTGGTTATATCAATCCATGGTCAGCTTTTGACTGGTTGACAAACGGTGATACTATAACATTAGCTTATTGTGGACCAAGCATCGCTACAGAGGGAACTGATCTGGAAGGAATGGGCGAGTACGGTTATCTCGGTACAGCCTCAATGCCTGAGGAAACTGCGATGGGCAATTTAATGATGGTTCTCCTCGGTGAAGCTGATAATGATGTTCGAGTATATTTTTTTAACTTAGAAGATCATCCTGTTAACGTCAGTTTTCACATCCAGTCTACGTCCAATGTTGGATTCAGCTCACATAGCGTAGCAAGTGTCGTAACGCCTGAAGGCCGTATATATTTAGATGAAGCAGATACTGAATCTCATAATCAAAATCTTTCAGCCGATATTGCGATTACTCTTGCTCATTATGAAGGCACTGCCCCCGCGCAGTACTATGGTGATTACGGAGACCAAGAATCAGTGCGTCCTGCAGATGACCCTGTGACAGGTTTTGCACCTGAAGGATGCTTCTACATTTCACTGACAACTCAGCCGCAGCTCGGCAACGATCCTTCTGCCGGAGTTATCATTTCCAATTTCTATGCCGCCGGCGATAGCGATACGCTGACGAATATTACACTACAGGCTCCTGAACACGGATCTTATACCGCCACCGCTGTAGTTCCGGATGATGATCCTGATGCTGAAGAAGGCGCAACGGTAACCGTTACAGAAACGGTGACGGCCGGTGGTGTGGATAAAGCCTTCTCATACTTACCTGCAAACGGATTTACACTTAGTGCAACCGGTGATAGTTCTTACGATTTTGACTATTGGTCAAACGGCGGAAATATCATTTCATATGATAATGAATTTGAAACCCGTGCTTATGCTGAGGGAGAAACTGTTGTTGCTAGCTTCCTCCTCAAGTCTCAAACACGTGCGTTTGACGTTAATGGTACACGTTATGTATCTTGGTTTGAAGCGGTAAATGCAGCACAAGATGAAAATGCTGTTATAACGCTTGTCAAGGATTACACGTTTGCCGCAACTGAAGCGGAAGCTATTGCAAAGGGCGATTCATTAACTCCCGGAGTTCTTGAATCGAATAACAGTGTGATCAGCTATATTCTGCCGGCAGGCGTTAAGTTTTTGATACCTTACAACGCACAAGACAGCGGATCGTTTGCTGACGGACCGGGATTTTCCGTAGCTGCGCCAGGCTCAGCATACAAAACGCTTACCGTTCCTGCAAACGTTACGTTTACCGTCAACGGTAAACTGAACGTCAACGCCTGCGCATATGCAAACAACGCTACGTCGTATATGGGCGGTGCGTCTGGCGATTACGGTTTTATAGATTTAAGCGGTACTCTTGATGTTGAGAGCGGCGGCGAAATACGTGTTTACGGTTACGTTGCCGGTTCCGGTAGAGTAAATGTAAAGTCGGGTGGTTCTTCTTTTGAAGTTCTTCAGATGGCTGACTGGGGCGGCGGATCTAATGCAATGGCTTGGAACAACGTCGCTGACGATAATCTTGAGAAATCTTTCTACTTCTCACAATACTATGTTCAGAACGTTGAATCTGATTATCGTGTATATGCCGGCGCATCTGCATACGTTTATGGCCATCTTACCGCAACTATGTCCGGTGCTAAAATTTTGGCTAACGTGCAAGCCGGTTTTATTGGTAACGGTGAAACGCTGTTCACAATGTCGAACGGTTATATAGAGAGACGTTACGACGGCACAACGGACAGAATCACTTATGACGTTCACGGCGATATGGAAGCAAAAGCGATAAATGTTGACGTTATGAGTATAGCGACTGTAGCTTCAAGAAAATGGCTCCTGGGACTGACAAATAACATGGACGTTATAGCAAGTGAGGGAACTACCACTTTAAGTTACGGTTATATGGTTCTTCCCGATACACGCATTGTAGTCGAAGAAGGCGCATCAGTCGTAATTGGTCCCAGTGCCAAGGTACATATATGGCGCGTTGATGACTGGCAGAACGGTTTTGTTGGCGGTCCGAGTAATAAAAATAAAACAATCGTACCTATCCGCTATACAGTAGCAAACGGAACAACCCCGGTCCGCACAACTGTTTCAAGTAGTGGTGCTTTGATAAATAACGGTACCGTTACTGCTTACAGCAATGTGTTCACTACGGACAACGGAGGTGTAGCTGATGATATGGTTATACAGGGATCAGGTACACTGATCAACTATGCGAATCCGAACGGAACAGTCAGCGGTACACTCTGGCAGCTTAAAAAGTCCAACGAATGGGTTTCGATTCAAACTGAACCTGTCCTTTCGTATATGTACGGCGAAACTGAAGTAAGCTCTTTTGAAGCAGGTACTTACTATTCACAGCCGCCGGCAACTGATACTCACGGTAACGGTACTTATGACAGCTGGTATCAGTGGCAGGTTGATTACACCCTGACCGATGAAAACGGCGATACGATCAACTATACAGATTACGCATACAACAGCGATATAGATCTTGACGGTACTTTGATAGTTGACGGCGAGCGTTACGTTATCACGTCAGTTGATTCCATTAAAGACGCTAATGACAACGATCTTTCCGCAACGGTTGATTACGACGGAAACGTTACAGTCGGCGGTCTTGCAGTCAACACAAATGCAAATATTGCAGACGGCTGGGAGGCTATCCAATTCCACGGCCTGGCTCAAAACGTTAAAATCGCGCTTCACGTTCAGTCTTACGACTACCGCGTGATCTGGCAAGAGCCTGCGGCGGACAAGACGACTGCTGAATATGTTATAGGTAATACCGCATCGTACGACTGGGATCAGAACTGCGCGATCAGCGCAACCGTAACTCCGGCGAGCGGCGCAACGGCGACCCCGGTTTACGGATTGACAACGTCCCTCCTTTTAACAAACATTACTGAAGACGTTGAGGTAAGCATCGTAGCTAACGCGGATGCATGGCCTGTAACGGTTAATATAACATATCCCGACAATAGAACAGAAACAGTTACGATATTCTCCACGCAGGATGCAGACGAAGTCTGGACAACTACATTCGCTCCCGCGAAACCCGCAAACGGCTGGTATGTGATCGACAGCGTAAGCATTACCGGAGGCAGCGTTGTAAGTTATCAGAATAATGTAGATAACTTGACGATAACCGGTGTAAATACCAGCGGAGTTGTCGCAAACGTAACTTTAGCTCATAAAGATTATAAGATCACTTACAATACGACTGGAGCGTCGCTTGCACCCAGCTATGTAAACAGCGGCGAAACAGTCAACGTATCCAATACAGCCCTCGGTGACGGATTCATCTTCGGAGAAGCTTCGATTACTACGACACCGACTGAAGCGTCCTTAGCTGTCACACCGACGAGCCTGACTCTGACCGGTATTGACAAAGACCTGACGCTGAACGTTCCCGTTGTTGCTTATGATTATATTGTAACAGCCGACGGACAGACTGCGTACGTTCTTACAGGCGATAGCGTAACGTTTACGCTTGACGCCGGATATGCGATCAACGGCGCGTCGATCCCGAGCAACCAGGTAGGTACAGTCAGCTACACCAACCCTGCTGATCCGACGGGCACCGCAACGATAACGGTTACGGGAGTTGGATCGGACGTTGACGTGACGGTTGACAAAGTACAGTTTGACGCTATCATAACGTTCAAGGATGCGGACGAAAACGTTCTTGAAACTAAATATTACGGCGCAGGCAGCACTATCACGTACACGGCAGCTGACGACGGCGTCGGCAGCGGCAACCGCTTCTTCATTGAAGGCGCGACTTCCACCGGTGCGACGGTTTCTTACACGACGCAGACAGTCAGTGTGACGAATGTAACCGGAACAGCTGCGGACGTTATAATCACACTTACTCCGTTCACGTATAAAGTCACGTGGAACGACGGTGTTGAAACAACGTACACTTACCTTACCGGCGCTGAAACCGAAGCAACGTATATCCCGCCCGATGAAGGTGTCGGCGGAGCGCGTTACATCATCCAGACAGCTTACGGCGAACACGCAAGCGGCGCAACGAATGATTATCCCGCTTCCAACGGCAAATCGCTGTTTAAGGTTGTGAACATCAACTCTGATGAAGTTGTAACGCTGACTCTTAGAACGTTTACGTACAAGGTCGTATTTACGAATCAGAACGATAACGTAATCAAAACCCAGTATGCAGACGCAGAAGATCACGACGTAACGATAAACGTCGGCGACAACACGATACGTTATGACGTAGCCGGACAGGATCTTATAAGCACCAAGAACACGATAATAACGAGTGCGGAAATCACCGGTACTGCAACTGCTAACAACGGAGCAGACTTTGGTGAAGGCGTAAGCCGTGTAACTCTTACCGGCATTGCCTCTGACGTAACGGCTAAACTTGAAGTTTACGAATACGATCATAAAGTTGTTGTAGTTCGCAACGACTTGAACGGTTGGAGTTCCGATACTGAAACACATTACGTTTCCGGCGACGCATACGCGTGGACGAAACCCGCTGACGCGGAATACGCGATCGATTCGGTATCTTCAACATACGGCACCGCAACAAAGAGCGGCGATACCGTAAATCTTGATATGACCGGTGTAAGCGAAGTTGAAGTTGAGCTTGTAATAGTAACCAAACTCACGGCTGAAAGGTTGAAAACAGACCTGAGCCAGTTTACAAACTACACAAACGCAACAGCAACTATCGCTGTAACAGATTCAGCGTACGGTGTATTTACGGTAACCTGTTCAAATGCATGTGTTATTGCTTATGAAAACGCTGACGGAACGTATACAAGACTTACTGCTATGCCGACCGAAACAACAAATACGTATGAATTTGTTTGCCCGAACAACTTCCCCGAAGATATAGCTTTGGTAGTTGTTGTAAAGGGCGACGCTGACTTGAACGGAAGAATTACCGCTGTTGACGCAACACGTGTAAAGTCTGCGTCAATCAGAAAATGGACATTTAACAATCTTGAAATGTTAGCCGCAGACGTAGACGGCAACGGAAGAATTACTACTGTTGACGCAACACGTGTTAAATCCGCTTCAATCAGGAAGTGGACATTTGATTGGGCAAATAACTAAGGCGATATTATAAAGTAAAATAAAATTTATTAAAATTATGGAGGAAAACAAATGAAAACACAACTCAAGCGTCTACTATCCGGCGCAATAGCCCTTATTATGGTGCTCTCTCTTGTGTCCATCCCTGTTGTTGCCGTGGATCTGACACTTCAGTTCGAAGGAGCAACCGTAACTGCGAGCGATGCAGATCAGACAGTAGACATAACGCTGGAAGCCCCGAGCGCTATAGATTGGTGCTCTCTTGGCGGAGAAATAACTGTTGAAACGCCACTTGTAATTTCTGATATAAAGAATTATCTTGGCGTAAGTGTTATGGAAGCTGATTTCAATGACGGCTATTTAACTCATTTTGCTAAACCGAATTTAGATGATGTTAACTCATCTAATTTAATAACAATCACAGTGACAATTCCGGCAAACACACCAGCAAATGATTACGAGTTAAACTTTGATTACATTGAAGTATGTTATAACGGCGGTGAAACATTTACACTTGCTTCAGATAGTCTTACCGCTACTATAACAGTATCGGAAGCTGCTCCTGCTACGCAGGGTTATGAACTCTACTATGTAGTAGATTCAACTGCTGATACAGACAACGATAAATACTACGAGTACAATCCCGGTGATACTGTAACCGTAACAGTTTACCTGAAGTCCAATCTTGCAGATACTCTGCAGGCATTCGATTTCATTGTTACGAATGACGCAAACCTCACGTACACAGGTTTAACGTCTGATAACGGTACTCACATTGATAGCGGCAATAACGCATCTACAGCAACGAGCCAGCGTATTCAGGCTGTCGGTGCGGATAAAGATCATCCTATCAACGTAGCGCTGCCCGCCGGTACCGGCGTTGAGATCGCGACCATTACCTTTACGGTAGCAGATACTGCGGTTTACAACACCGCCATGCCCATCACCCTTACCAATGCGGCTAACATCGCCGTTGCAGGCACGCCTGCAAGCTTCTCACCCGTATTACAGGTAAGCAGCGACACGCTTGGCGTTGAGACGCTGAAGACGTACACGATCAGCTACAACGACAACGTTGCTGACGAGGAAATCACGGTTCCCGACGACCAGACGAAACAGCACGGCGTTGATATCGCCCTTGCTTCTGCTGTACCGACACGTACCGGCTACACCTTCGCAGGATGGACCAAGACTGCATCAAGCACAACTGCTGACTATGCAGCAGGCGCAACGTTCTCTGAAGACGCTGATACGCCTCTGTACGCTGTTTGGACTGTAAATACGCACTCCGTTACGTGGAGAAACCAGGACGACACTGACACTTACGAGACCGATACAAATGTTCCGTACGGTCAGACGCTGAGCTATGACGGCACTGAACCCACAAAGGAAAATACTGCACAGTATACGTATACATTTGAAGGTTGGTCTATAGCCAAGAACTCAGAAGTCGGTTCTGCAGCGAACACATATACAATGCTTGACAACGATATGGTTCTTTACGCTGCATTCTCAAAGGTAATAAATAAATACACCGTAACCTGGTATAAGCAGGACGGTTCTGCAGCTATTGAGACTGACGAAAACGTTGAATTTGGTACTCAGCCTTCATTTGATGGCAGTGTGCCCACAAAGGATGCAGACGAAACCTACACCTATGATTTTGCAGGATGGGCGACCGAAGCAAACCAGGAAGAAGGTGTTGCTGTAGCTAACCTGCCGACAGTTGACGGCGTTGAGAACTATTATGCCGCATTCAGCAAGACTTATATAGATTATGACATCACATTTGATCTTGGCGCACATGCGGCATCCGGTGAAGTTGCACCCACAACTCCCGCATCTGCTCATTACAACGAATCGATCACTCTGCCCGCCGCACCTGCTGCCGCTGAAGGTTATACCTTTACCGGATGGTCTGACGGAAACGAAACTTATGATGCCGGTGAGTCCGTAGCTATCACCGGTACCACAGTATTTACCGCACAGTACAGCGTGAACCACTATAACGTTGAATATAACGCTAACGGCGGTACAGGCACACTGCCTGAAAACCATACCAACGTTCCGTTTAACGAACCCATTACGATCGGTTCCGGTGTAAACTTAACAAATAACGGCTACACCTTCATCGGTTGGAACACAAACAGCTCTGCTACAACAGCTCTGTATTCCGCAGGCGATACTCCCAGCGGATTATCCTCAACAGACGGCGCTACGGTAACGCTGTACGCTATCTGGAGTGAAGCTGCATACGTTATTGAATATAACTACGACGGCGGTACGTTTGCTGACACAGACACAAACCCCCGCGGTTATGACGTAAGCGATCTTCCTATCACGTTAACTCAGCCTACAAAGACAGGCTATACGTTCAACGGATGGACTATCACAGTTAAGTCAGGCGAAGAAGGCAGCGTATCCGCTTCCGGCGACGTTATCGCGGCAGGTACCTGGGGTAACTTGAGCGTCACAGCAACGTGGACTCCCAACACCAACACGCAGTACGTCGTAAAGCATCGTTTTGAGTCTCTTGACGGTACTGCCTATGTAGAAGATACTACTCTTGTTCCTGAAGACGATCAGCTGACAGGCACAACAGGTCAGCAGACTGCAGCTGTAGCAAAGACGATCACCGGTTATACCGCTAAGAATTTCGAACAGGTTGCTATCGCTGCCGACGGTTCAACAGTTATTGTAATCAACTACGACCGCAACAAACATACGGTAACTTATAAATATGCTGAAGGTACGGTTGTTCCTTCCGGCGCTCCCAATGTTCCTGTTGACGCAAACAGCCCGTACAAATTCGGCGCTACCGTTAACGTAGACCAGACCGAAGTAACCGTGCCGCGTTACGACTTCTCCGGCTGGCAGATAAACGGATCTGCGGCTCCCGCAAACTTCACAATGGGTGATGAAAGCGTAGAGATTACCGGTTTCTTCACCGAACACGAATACACCATCAAATTCTGGAACCTTGAAGAAGGCGCAGCCGGCAATACTGTTCTTTCCGAACAGACTTATACCGAAAGCACGCAGGGTTCTGTCACCGTTCCCACCGTTCCTACTAAGGAATGGTACGATGCAAACGGCTGGACCGCATACACGCTGTTCTCCGCGCAGGAAATCAACGTGTATCCGCAGTACACCGAACACGTATATACCATCACGTTCCAGGATGAAAACGATGAAGACCTGGAAGATCAGGGAACTGATAACACGTTTACAATTACCGATAAGACCATAACCCCGCCTGCTGTTCCCGAAAAACCCGGTTACGACGGCGCATGGCCCACACTTCCGACAGATACAGCTTCTAACGCTTCTGTAAAACCCGTTTACACACCGCATGATTACACGATCACATTCGTAACCGACGGTGGTGCGGAAATCGAAGCGATGACTTATACAATCGAATCTACAGATACGCTTCCCGAAGCAACAGGCAAGACCAACTTCTCGTTCGCAGGATGGGTAGTAACCACTGCCGGTGGAAACTGGGAAGAAAACTCTGCGTATAATGCAGGCACGGCTGTCACCGGAAAATACGGTAATGTAACGTTGACCGCACAGTGGACTCAGAGCCTGAGCTACGCTGTACAGGAATACAAGTACGCACCTGCCGGCTACAAGATGCTCATAATCGATGCTGCCGGCGCAGGCGATGGCGTATATACGTACGACGGCGCAACTATGTATTACACGACTGATTCCAACTATATGATCGGAACCAGTGATAATGCCAGCACGGCTGTGTTCTATACGCTTATCGAAGCTGATGCGTTAACGCTTACCGACGCACAGGTCGGCAAGATCGCAACAGGTACCGGCACAAAGGCAACCATCACTTATGACGGTGATATCAACGGCGACGGCAAAGTCAACATTGCTGACGCGAACGCAATCTTCCAGATGGTCGTAGCGACCGGTTCTTACTACGGCGAATCACAGCTTACCATTGCACAGCGTCTTGCTGCTGATATGGTCAAGGCAACAGACAACGCTGAATATCGCGGATCCATCGAAGACGTCAACGCGGTTGTT
>JAEEGW010000209.1 GCA_016280525.1 Clostridiales bacterium | reverse complement strand
CGTCTTTTTGCCTTCGAGAGCAAGCTTGTTGGTCTCTGACCACTCGCCCTGTGCAAGCGTACCGTCTATCGTAATGCCTTCACCGGTGGTGTAAGGAACTATTACGTTACCGTTATTGCCGGATCTGACATATTCGTCATCTTCAGCTTCCGCGTTGACAACGGCGGGGATCAGTGATGCGATCATAACTACCGCAACAATGATTGAAATAAACTTTTTCATCTTTTTCCTCCATTTTTGATAAATGTGAAATATTTTGCAGGATCGCTCCCGCTGATTTACTTAATTATACACTTTACGAGCTGTTTTGTCAAGATATTTTTTGTTTTTTTATTTTTGTTATTTTATATCCTTATTTCAGCTTCATTGAGTGGATCATATCTTCAAAGCAAAGTCTGTCCGCTCCGTCCGCCTCGTCCGCTAACACATACAAGGATTTGAAATATCTGAAACCGCCGGTAAATCCGACCGTCAGCGTGCCGGACGCCGCTTTTCCGTTATAGATACAGGTGAAATAGATCTTTCTGTAAGTTACGGAATTTTCCACCTTGTAGCTTCCCTTTTCCGCAAATTCAACGTTTGACAGCTTATCTCCACCGAGCTCGGATACGGCCGGCTTCATTTTCTCGTCCGTATCGTCCGCAGCAAGCTGCTGCAGGTTGTATTCAACTCCGTCCGGCAATAACAGCGACAGAAATCCGATGTCCGAGAACGCTTCTATCTTTCTGTATAGAGCGTAGCTCGGGCGGATGACTTCCCCGGTCTCCTCGTCAACTCTAACCGCCGGTACGTTGTCCGGATCCGGATAAAGCCTTACGTCGTAATCCGCGGGGACGGATACGGAAGAAGTCTTATTGTATATCTCGTAAGCGGGAGACAAGAACTGATTTTCTTTCGGCACGTTTGCGTATATGTCGAATTCAAATTCGAGAGATTCGCATACGCCGTCCGCGTTTTTGTCACCGTGCTCAAACTCATAGCCTACCGTGTAAAGCATCCTTTTCGTTGATGCGAAGATGTAAAACGCCGGTTTTTCATCCGCCGGGCAGTCTCTTTTATCGTACGAAAAGCTGTTTACGGACTGGTCGAATTCTTTCATTGAAAGCG
This sequence comes from Clostridiales bacterium, assembly GCA_016280525.1. Taxonomy (GTDB): domain Bacteria; phylum Bacillota; class Clostridia; order Oscillospirales; family CAG-272; genus UBA1248. Next base: position 3,771 of record JAEEGW010000209.1, on the reverse strand, counting down.
GCTTTATCTTATCTTTTTCAAAGCCGGAAAGCTCCGCGTATTCATACAGATTCGTTGCTTTTTTATACGTGATGTCTATATAAATTATATCGTCCTTGTTCCGTCTTAATTCTATGCGGTATTCGTCGCCGTTTTCCGTTGAGGGTATTTCCGCTATCTCGCTGAAGCTTGACGGATAAACGAGTGAAAAATGGTAGTCCGAATTCGTATATTTCGTAGTCTTCGGCTTTTCTCTGCGAAGCGCGTTAAGCCTTGAACACGAGATAAGACACGGCAAAAGGATCACCGAAAGAAGTAATATTGAAACTATCCTTATTTTTTTCATAAATTCCCCCCGTCACTTACATTCATACCACGTATCGCCGCTCGTCGCCTCAACGCTCAGTTTTACTCCTACGGAAACGGCGTTTTCCATTTCGTCGACAAGCAGCTTCTTTATCTTCTCCGCGTCTTTTTTGTCCGCTTCGATGATCAGTTCGTCGTGCACCTGAAGGATCAGATGCGCGTCGCATCCGCTTTTTTTCAGCGCGTTATACGTGTTTACCATCGCAATCTTGATTATATCCGCCGCCGTGCCCTGTATCGGGCTGTTCATGGCGACGCGCTCACCGAAAGCCTGCTCCGGCTTCTTTGCGCTTTTAAGCTCCGGTATATATCTTCTCCTGCCGAAAAGCGTGGTAACGTAACCGCTCTTTTTCGCTTCAGCTTTTATGTTTTCAAGATACGCGGAAACGCCCGGATACGCGGCTAAATAATCCGAAATATACTTTTCCGCCGCCTTTTTGCTAACGTGTATGTCCTGCGAAAGCGAGAACGCGCCTATGCCGTAAACAATGCCGAAATTGACCGCCTTTGCGCGTTTGCGCATCTCCGGCGAAACCGCTTCAAGCGGCACTCTGAACACTTGCGACGCCGTTTGTGTGTGTATATCAATGCCGTGCTCAAACGCGGATAACATATTCTCGTCGCCTGAGATCGCGGCTAAAAGTCTTAATTCTATCTGCGAATAGTCAGCGTCCACAAGCGTGCGGTCCGATCTCTTCGGAATAAAGAATTTGCGCAGTTCTCTGCCGAGCTCCGTTCTTATAGGTATGTTCTGCAAATTCGGCTCTTTTGACGAAAGCCTGCCCGTTGCCGTTACGGTCTGATTGAAGCTCGTGTGGACGATCCCGTCGCCGTCGCAGACTTCAAGCATACCGTCAACGTACGTGCCTATAAGCTTCGTTATCGCTCTGTATTCGAGTATATCGTCTATTACGGGCGATATCGGGCGCAGCTTTTCAAGCACTTCCGCATTCGTGGAATAACCCGTCTTCGTCTTTTTCTCGGCGGGCAGATGAAGCACTTCAAAAAGTATATGTCCCAACTGTTTTGGCGAGTTTATATTGAATTCCTCACCGGTCTGCATATATATGCGCGTTTTTATCTCTTCAAGCCGGGCGTTGAGCTGAACTCCGAACTGCTTCAAGCCCTCGGTATCAACGCAGAAGCCGTGTTTTTCCATATCGTACAGCACGCGGCAAAGCGGAAGCTCCGTTTCGTAATAGAGCTTTGAAACACCCTCGCAGTCAATGCGCTGTGACAGGATTTTATATATCTCGAACTGATCGCGGCACAGCTTCGTTTCATTAGTGCTGATCTTGTCTTCGGTTATCTCACGCTCCGTCTGGTCGTTTGTTTTGAGATATCTGAACGACAGTTTTTCCGGGCTGTAGTCGCCCTCGGACGAGTTTATAAGATACGCCGCGACGGACGTGTCGAATACGACGTTTGTATTCTCATACTTATAATATTCGGCTTTCGCGTCCGGCAGAATAAATCTATTGCTTGAAAGAAATTCCGGTTCAAGATCTTTTGTCACGGCGTAACCGTTTTCGCCGTCGTATATAAAGTTGAACTCGCCTCTGTATAACGAATACAAAACGTCTTTCGTCTGCGGCGCTTTATCCGTTAATTTGAAATACGCTTTGTTTTCTTCGCTGCTTATGCCGTCAAGCCCGAAACGCTTGATGTAATTTGAAAACTCAAGCTGTGAAAACAGCGCCAAAAGCTCCTGTTTATCTTCTTTTTTTGCCTCTGCTTCTTCAAGCGTGAAAGGCAGCGGAACGGACTTGCAAATAAGCGCAAGCTCTCTTGAAAGATATGCTGATTCTTTCCCGTCTTTCAGTTTTTGTTTAGCGGACGGACCGACGGGCGCGTTATCGATATCGTTATAAAGATTGTCGATATTTTTATACTTTGCTATAAGCGGCATGGCGGTTCCTTCGCCTATGCCTTTGACGCCGGGGATGTTGTCCGAGCTGTCGCCCATAAGCGCTTTCGCGTCAACGTAATCGGAAGGTTCTATGCCGTATTTTTCATAAAACTCGTCTCTGCCGAATTCTTTCGTTTCGCCCGTAGACGCGAGCAGGACGGTACAGTTTTTGTCTATCAGCTGAAGCGAATCGCGGTCGCCGGTGAGGATATAAACGTGAAGATCATCGTCGGCAAATGATGACAGCGTACCTAAAATATCGTCCGCCTCGTACCCTTCAACTCCGCATACGGTTATGCCCATTGCGTCAAGGACTTTTTTCGCGTACGGGAGCTGTACCGCAAGCTCTTCCGGCATACCTTTGCGGGTAGCTTTATATCCGTCGTACATCTTATGTCTGAAAGTCGGAGCCTTGAGGTCAAACGCCGCGATTATCATATCGGGCGTTACGCTCTGCATCTGCGACGTGATGATATTCAGCATACCGTATACGGCGTGAGTATAAAGCCCGTCCTTGTTGGTAAGCGGTTTTATGCCGTAGAACGCGCGGTTTATTATACTGTTTCCGTCAATTGCAAGCAGTTTTTTCATACGTTTTCTTTCATCAATTCTTCAACTTCTTCTCTTGTCGGCATACTTGACGCGGCGCCGGGTCTCGTCACGGATAATGACGAGTATGCGGAGGCGAACTGCATCGCTTCTTTCATGCTTTTGCCCTCGGCCAGAGCCGTGCAGAACGCGCCGTTGTAAGCATCGCCCGCGCCCGTCGTGTCAACGGGTTTCAGGTCAATAACAGGCACCACGAATTCACCTTTTTCGCCTTTGTAATACGAGCCCTGTTTGCCTACCGTTACTATGATATTTCTGCATCCCATACCTATCATATCGGACGCCGCCCACTGGAAATTGCCGTCATGCCCCGGAGCTATAAGATCGGCTTCCGTCTCGTTAGGCGTTATTATGTCAACGTCTTTTATTATATCGAACACAACGTCCGAAAACGGCGCGGGGTTTAAAACGATTTTTACTCCGTGCTTTTTTGCGATCTTTACCGCTTCGATTATCGACTCTCTGCTCGTTTCAAGCTGGAGCAGAAGTATATCGGACGACGCGATAAGGTCTTCTCTTTGTCTTATATCGTCAGCTGACAGGCTCATATTCGCGCCGGGTATTACGACAATTCTGTTCTGCGCGGTCTCTTTGTCAACTTCTATCGCGGCAACTCCGGTATTGACGCTTTCGTCACGGATGATATTATCCGTCGGCAGACCGATTTTTTCATATAATTCAAATCCGGTCTTTTCCATACCGTCACAGCCGACTTTCGCGATAAATACGACGTCAGCTCCGGCTCTGTGCGCGGCGACCGCCTGATTTGAGCCTTTGCCGCCGGGATTGAACTGCATTGACGTGCCGAAAACCGTCTGACCGTTCAGCGGCAGATGCGGGACGTTCAGCGTTATGTCCGTATTATAGCTTCCCACTACCGTTATCTTCGCTTTTTTCATCTGTCAGCT
>JAEEGW010000208.1 GCA_016280525.1 Clostridiales bacterium | reverse complement strand
TCGCGTCTCTTTCCGTTTTTGCATTGTCCAAGAATTTTTTGTAATCCTCGCAGTATGCAAACACGGCTTCTTTTTCGTCCGGGCATTTTTCAAACGCCGATTTTTTCTTATAAAGAAGTTTTTCCTTTAAAAGATCGGCCTCTTTTTTTTCTTTTTTCTTTTCGTTCTTTGGCATTGTTTTATCCCCTTTTTATTTATTTTTTTCTTGTAAGAGTTATCTCGTCCGCCTCGCAGAAGCGGTCGAAATTATCCTCGGTTATTTTATATTCACAGCCGCATCTGCAGCAGCGGAGCGCAAAGGACTCGTACCTTACGACGAGCTCTATGTCGCCGTTGCAGTTGTTCTCCGGCTCGCCGCCTAAAAGCAGCATATTGTTCACGTCGCCCCCCGACAGTTCGTTTCCCTGCTTTTCAGTACAGTCGCAGAATATTTTTCCGTCGTATAAAAGCTCTTTTGCAACCGTTGATATCATCGGCAATAGCGACAGATCCGGCGCTATTTTGCCGTCGTACTCTTCCTCGTCGTTATCAAAATAGTCGAGCGCGTCGTTTTCTTCAAGCAGGTCGTAAAGCTCTTTTTCCGCCCTTTCAAGCTGTTCTTCCACGTTCTTCTGCGTGCCTATGAAGCAGATATCCATTCCCGATAAGGGGCAGGCGAGCATCGTGAGCGGGCGCTGCAGGATAGATTCTTTTGATAAGATGAATTCGTGCTCCGTATCGCACACGAAGCACGGGACGGATAACCTTATTTTGCCGTCCGACGTATAAGTCAGCTTCATTTCGCTGTCGAATTTCGGGCATTTGAGCTTTATCATATCGCCTGAGAGCGCAAACACGCCTACCATGCTCTTCACCGCCTGGCCGCAGGTCGGGCAGCGGTACGCTATAGTCGTATTTTTAGGCTGTATTATCATTTACAGATTCCTTTCGTAGTAAAACAGATATTGCTGGGCTATGCCGGCGTATTCTCCCAATGACGACGTGTCGAGTTTGCCGTCAAAGTATTTGTCTATCGTCTTTTTTATCCAGACGTCCACCGGAAACGCGCTCGTTTTGCCGAGTGCAAAAAGCAGCGTGCAGGACGCGACCTTCGGACCTACGCCCTTGACCGTGCAGAGCTCCGCAAGCCCCTGCTCGTATGTATATTCGTCTCTTATCTTACACAGGTCCATGCCGTTTACGCAGTGCTCCGCGGCGGATATGAGATAACCGGCGCGGAAGCCCGTTTTAAGAGCTTTCAAACCGTCTTCGCCCGCCGAAAGCAGCGCTTCGGGCGTCGGGAACGCGTAGTATTTTTTGCCGTTATATTCAAATTCTTCACCGTAGCTTTTACAGACTGCGGTTATAAGCGATTTTATCCTCGGTATGTTGTTGTTCTGAGAGATTATGAAGCTGCAAAGCGTCTCCCACGGCTCCTGCCGAAGGATCCTTATACCGTCGCCCGCCTGCATCGCAAGGTCTATTACGGCGTTGTCAAAATGCTTTTTTATATCCGCGTTGACCGCGTCGTAATCTTCGTCCAAGCACAGATACCGTTTCCATATATTTTCATATTCCTCTTCCGTGCAGTTGAGATACACGTTCGTTTCGTCCTGGGACACGCGCAAAACTCTGCCGAAAGCTACGCCTTCCCACACGCCGTCGTCACCTTTTTCAAAGCGGAACGACTGGCCGCAGTCAAAAATTTTGTCAAGATCGAAGTGCGGCGGTCTTTTATATGAAATAATATCGCTCATAATACTTGATTTTTCCTTATTTTTCTGTTATGATATAAGAAAAGGAGATTTTGATAATGAAAGAACAGATATATACCATTCCCGTAAATACGGCTTTTGAAAAATCGCAGGCGGACAAAACGTGCGGCTGCCCGTTCTGCACGATGAAAGAGATCTTACAGAAAAACGAGCTTGACCTTATAACCGGCGCTTCCATGATGGAGCCGGACATTCGCATAAAAACGAACGAACAGGGCTTCTGCAAAAAGCACTACGATATGATGCTGCTTATGAAAAACCGCCTGGGCATAGCTTTGATGCTTGAAAGCCACCTTGACGAGACCGCGAAAAAGGTAAAAGCCAAGGGACTTATGCCGCTTATTAAAGGGAAAGGCAGCGCCGTGTGCGAGGATTTGAAAAAGTTAGAGGAAAGCTGCTACGTCTGCGGCAAGATCGAATTTCACATAGATAAAATGTTTGAGTGCGCCGCGTATCTTTGGAGCACGGACGAGGATTTCCGCAAAAAGACCGCGGATCAGCCGTTTTTCTGCCTGCCGCATTACAGACGGTTCATTGAGTACGCGAAGCGCGATATGTCCAAAAAAGATTACGACGATTTTTACAAAGCCGTATCCGGCATTGAAAACGCGTATCTTGATACTCTGCGCGAGGACGTGTCGTGGTTCTGCAAGAAATTCGACTACCGCTACGCGGACGAGCCGTGGTACAACTCAAAGGACGCGATAGAGCGCGCGACGGCGTTTTTGAACGGGAGGGTGTAAATTCAGAATTAAGAATTCAGAATTAAGAGGCGGTGACTCGACGACATACTCGTAGGGGAGGGGTCTTCCCTCCCGAGTTTAGAGTTAAGAGTGAAGAGTTGTAGGGCGGGGGCTTGCTCCCGCCGCTTTTTCTTGTCCCGTAAGGGACATATCGCATCCAGAGGGGTTTCCCGACGCGAACTTGAGAGCGTTGGGGGTTCTCGATAGGATATATCGCGTCCGCAGGACATATCGCATTCCGCAGGAATATATCGCGTCCCGAAGGGACTTTTTAAGTCGATATATCGCTTACGCGATTCGATATGCAGACCCGTGCGGTCTGCTCGATGTGCGCGCCTTACGCCGCACTCGATATGCGCTTCGCGCGTTATCTGTGCGTTACGGGGAACCACTTTTCCATGTACGCGGCAACGTCTTCTTCTCTTTGCTTATATACGTCAAACGTGAGCGTGCCGGAAATCATCTCGTCAAACGCGCCGGCCGTATTCGCGTACAAATTCGGATAACCGCCTTTCATGGCGAATACAAAATCGTAGTTCGGGTTGTTCATTACGATGTTCAGACTGTTGACGGAGCCGTTGTCGCGCAGGACGTCAAGCATATTGTGATACAGAAAATCGTATTTTATATATTCCGAAGAAGCGGCGCAAAACGCCTCTATGAAATCTCCGGACATCCTGTTGTCCGCGGCGTATTTAGGAACGCACAAAACCACGGCGTCCTCGGATATATACGCGCCGTATTCGTATTCTTCGTTATATTTCGGCATCGGCAGCATTCCCCATACGAGCGGCGAATCCGCCATTTTCTCCGCGGCAAGCAGCGTGTCTATATAGAACAGCGAGCCGCCGGACAGAAAATCTATCATCGGTTCCGCTGGCTGAGACGCCTGCGGCAGAGCCGAAAGCAGCTCTATTTTCTTTCCGTATTCATCCGTAAACGTGTTTGCGGACGGAGTTTTGTCTATATCCGTGTCCGTAAAATCAAAACCGGAGCCGGTGATGAGCATTTTTCTGTATTGTTCCGCGTTTTTCATCACGGCCGACGTGCTGCCGGCGGACACGGCGGCGGATACGCACTCCGCGTATTTTTCAAGCGTCCACTTTCCGTCGGAGACGAGCGAATGAAGATCGTATCCGAGCTGTTTTGCCATATCTTTGTTGAAATAAACGCAGTACGTCTTCTCCGGCTCAAAGCAGCCGTCGCCCGATACGGCGTAAGTATTGTGACCGCAGGAAAAAGCGGACAAAGCGTCTGAATCAAAATACCCGGCTTCAAGATCGAGCCCAGGCACCGTGCGCAGGCTTATAATGACCTCTTCCGCGCAGAGCTTGCCCACCATGCTTATCGGCACGGCTATTACGTCCGCGAAATATTCCTTTTTTCTGCCGGAGCTTTTGAGCTTGTCAAACAGTTCGTCCTCGGAAAAACCGACGACGCTTACCGTTGCGCCGAGCTTCTGCTCGATTTTGTCCGCGCGGATAACTCTGTCCGACGTCAGCGGCGTAAGCGAGCCGTCGCCCTCGTAAAACAGAGTGTCCGTAACGGCGACGAGTATGCGCATGCCGGTATATTTTTGCGTGTCAAGCCCTTCAAGCGTCTCGTCCGCCTTCTTTTTCATTTCGTCAGAGGTCTGTTTGTCTATGATTATCTCTTTGACCTCTTTCGTTTCCGTTTCTCTGCCCGACTCGTCTTCCGTCACGCTTTCGGTATCTTTGCCGTGTATGTCGTTTATGATTATGATCCCGCAGGATTGCAGACAGAGTATGACCGCGGCAAGCACCGCGATGAGTTTTATTTTTTTCATGCCTGTTCAATAAGATCGACGGCGGCTTTTACAATCTCCGCTCCGTCGTAATCCTCGATCCTTCCCGTATCGCAAAGCGTTGCGAGCGCCGGGTCTATCGGAATCCTTGCAAGGATAGGCAGACCGAATTCGACAGCCGCCGCGTCTGCGGAACCTTTGCCGAATATATAGTGGTCTTTTCCGCAGTCCGGGCATCTGAAATAACTGAAGTTTTCAATAATGCCTATTATCGGCACGTTCATCATCTTTGCCATATTAACGGCTTTTGATACGATGAGCGAAACAAGCTCCTGCGGGCTTGTAACTATGATTATGCCGTCAAGCGGCAGGGACTGGAAAACGGTAAGCGGCACGTCGCCCGTTCCGGGAGGCATATCCACGTACATATAGTCTACGTTCCCCCAGATGACGTCGGTCCAGAACTGTTTTACGGTCCCGGAAATTATCGGTCCGCGCCATACGACAGGGGATTTTTCGTTTTCAAGCAGGAGGTTTACGGAAATGACCTCTATGCCCGTTTTTGTTGTGAACGGGATGATGCCGAGGTCGTCGCCGTCGCACAGGCCGTGGAGCCCGAAAGCCTTAGGGATGGACGGGCCGGTTATATCCGCGTCAAGTATAGCGGTCTTATTGCCTCTGCGCGCGCTCTCTGCCGCCAGAAGCGAAGTTACGAGAGATTTACCTACGCCGCCTTTGCCGGAAACGACGCCTATTACCTTTTTTACGTTCGAATATTGGTTGCACGGTTCCTTTTTCGGGACGCGCGACGAGCAGTTTTCACTGCAGGTCGAACAGTCGTGAGTACAGTTTTCAGACATGATGTTATATCCTTTATATAAATTTTCTTTAATTATAACCTTTAAAACGCCTCATATCAACAAAATTTAGTAGATTTTTTATTAAAAATATTGCGGACAGTTGATTATTTCATACTCTTGTGGTAAAATGTATGAAAAAAGAGCGTTATTTCTTTGTTGGAAGGCAAATCATGGACGTGATAAAGATAAAGGAAAACGATATTCTGCAGCTGAAAAAGAAGCATCCGTGCGGCAGCTCGCTTTTCAAAGCGGTGCGCGTCGGCTCGGACGTGAGAGTTATATGCCAGGGCTGCGGGCGCGACCTTACGCTGCCGCGTGAAAAACTTGAAAAAAGCATAAAGAAGATAATCGGTAACGGAAATGACTGAAAAACTTGATCAGATAGTTGAAAAATTCAATAAAATAGAAGCGGAGCTGCTCGATCCCGCCGTCGTCTCGGATCCGGCGAAATACCGCGAGCTTATGAAAGAGCGCAAAAACATACTGCCCGTCGTTGAAAAATACACGGAATACAAATCGTATCTGCAAAGCAAGGCGGAAGCGGAGGAGATACTCGCCTCCGGCGATAACGACCTGTACGAGCTTGCGAAGGCGGAGCTTGAGGAAGCGGACGAAAACGTAAAAAAGAGCTATGAGGAGCTTAAAATACTGCTTCTTCCGCGCGACCCGAACGACGATAAAAACGTCGTTATAGAGATACGCGGCGGCGCGGGCGGCGACGAGGCGGCGCTTTTCTCCTACGTGTTATACCGTATGTACTGCATGTACGCGGACAGCATGAAGTGGAAAACGGAGCTTATGTACTGCAACGAGACGGAGCTCGGCGGCTTTAAAGAGGTGTCGTTTACCATAACCGGCGACGGCGCGTATTCAAGACTCAAATTCGAATCCGGCGTCCACCGCGTCCAGCGCGTACCAGAGACGGAGGCGCAGGGGCGCATACACACGTCCACGGTCACAGTAGCCGTGCTTCCCGAAGCGGACGACGTTGAGGTGGAGATAAACCCGGCGGATATAAAATTCGAGACGTGCAAATCAAGCGGCGCGGGCGGTCAGCATATAAACAAGACCGAGTCCGCGATACGGCTTTACCACAAGCCGACGGGCATTATAATCGAATGTCAGGACGAGCGCAGCCAGTTCAAAAACAAGGACAAGGCGTTAAAGCTGCTTAAAACGAAGCTTTACGATATGAAGCGGCAGGAACAGCACGACAAGATAGCAAACGAGCGCAAAAGCCAGGTCGGCACAGGCGACAGAAGCGAGCGCATACGCACGTACAACTACCCGCAGAGCCGCGTCACCGACCATCGCATAAACATGACCGTATATTCGCTTGAAGCGTTTTTAAACGGCGATCTTAACGCCATGATAGACGCGCTTATAACCGCGGACACCGCGGCAAAGCTCTCGGCGGAGGCTGATAATTGAAAACTCTTTACTTGAAACCGACCGAAAAAGACATAAAGACCGCGGCGCGTATAATTAAGCGCGGCGGTATAGTCGCGTTTCCCACGGAAACGGTCTACGGTCTGGGCGGAGACGCGACGGACGCCGGATCTGCCGCAAAAATATACGCGGCAAAGGGCAGACCGTCCGACAATCCGCTGATAATACACCTGTCAAAAGCGGAAGACGCGGAAAAATACGCGATCACAAACGATATATATTACAAACTTACAGACGCGTTCTGTCCCGGTCCTTTGACTGTAATTTTGCCAAAAAAAGATATAATTCCGCCGGAAGTGACGGGCGGACTTGACACGGTGGCGGTGCGCATACCGTCGCACCCCGTCGCGCGCGCGTTTATCAAGGCGTGCGGCGTTGCGATAGCGGCTCCGTCAGCAAACCGCTCCGGCTCCCCGTCGCCCACCGGCGCGGAGCACGTAAAAGCCGACCTTGACGGAAAAATCGACGCGATAATAGACGGCGGGCCGTGCGAGATAGGTCTTGAATCAACGATAGTGAAATTGAGCGGCGGCTGCGCCGTGATACTCCGTCCGGGCGCCGTTACGGAAGAGATGCTCTCCGCCGTCGTCGCCGTGCGGCGCGACAGATCGCTTTACGTAAAACCGGACGAGAACACGCGTCCGGAAGCGCCGGGAATGAAATACCGCCATTACGCGCCTGACGTGCCCGTAACGCTCCTGAAAGGTCCGCATAGCGACGTGATCGGGTTTATGAAAAACAGGCTCGCGGAGGACGAAAGCACGGGCGTCATCTGCCTGGAAAGCGACAAAGACGCGATACGCGGCAAAAACGTGCGGTATCTGCCAAACGACGCGAAAGGTCAGGCTAACGCTTTGTTTTCGCTTCTGCGGGGCTTCGGTGAAACTGACGCGAAACGCGTTTATTCAGTCATGCCGTCGCGTACGGGTCTCGGCCTCGCGGTGTGCAACCGGCTTACGAAAGCGGCGGGTTTTTCCGTAGAATACGTCGGCGTAACGATACCCGTTTTAGGCCTCACCGGACAGAGCGGCGCGGGAAAAAGCACGGTCGCCGCGATACTGAAAGAGCGCGGCGCGTACGTCGCCGACTGCGACGAAATATATCACGGGATGCTTTACAAAAATTCGCCCATGGTGACAGAGCTGCAAAAGTATTTTCCGTTTGCCGTAGCAGACGGCGTGCTTGACAGACCGGCGCTTGCGGAAGCCGTTTTCTCGGACAAAGACAAGCTCGCTCTGCTCAATTCCGTCACGCATAAGGTCATATTAGACGAGGTCAGAGCACGGCTTAAAAAAGCGCAGGAGCAGGGATATAAATTCGCAGTCGTGGACGCGTCGCAGCTTTTCGAATCCGGATATGACGCGGAATGTACGGCGGTAATAGGCGTTTGCGCGGAGCAGGAAACGCGCATAAACAGAATGATCTTGCGAGACGGGATAAGCCGGCAAAAAGCGCTGTCCCGCATATCCGGTCAGCATAACGAGGACTTTTTCCGCGTATACTGTGACGAGATAATAGAAAACGGCAAAGACGAAGAACAGCTGAGAGAAGCCGTAGCCCGCGCGATAAGCAAATACATAAAGGAATAGGATATGAAACAGGCAATAAAACGCAGCGTTGCCGCGATAATCCTGGTCGCTCTGGCGATAGCGTCCGGATTCGGCATACAGCAGCTTTATTATGCGATACAGAATAAAAACTACCCCACCGCGTACTCGGAATACGTTGACAAGTATTCCGAGCAGTATAACGTGCCGAAAGACGTTATATACGCCGTCATAAAGGTGGAGAGCAATTTCAGATACAACGCGGAATCGTACAAAAGCGCGCGCGGACTTATGCAGATAATGCCCGGAACGTACGAATGGATGTGTCAGAGAGAAGGCATGGACCCGGAGGCGCACAGCCTTGACGACCCGGAGACGAATATAAAGATAGGAACGTGCTATCTCGCGTATCTGTATAACGAATTTGAGATATGGGACACGGTCTTCGCCGCGTATAACGCCGGTCACGGCATAGTCCGCAAATGGCTTTCAGACGAGCAGTACGGCAAGGACGGACATCTGACGGACATACCGTATCCGGAAACGTCCGCGTACGTAAAAAAGATCTCAAACGCAAGACAGATGTACGCAAAGATATTGCAGCGCAGAGGAGAAATGACGGAGACGGTAACGGCGAATTAAGAATTAAGAATTCAGAATTAAGAATTATGGCGGGAGATATCTCCCGCCGCTTTTTTGTAACGGGAAAACCCTGCTCACGCTTTCACCCCGCTGATCGCAGCGGGGAGCCTCTATTACGCCGCAAAAAAAGCCCCGAGAACATCTCGGGGGGAAGGCGGGGTTTGGGGTGGATATGGGGGGGAGGGGAACCCCAAAATGCGCGCAGCGCACAGATCGTCGCGTAGCGACACCTTATTCTTAATTCTTAATTCTGAATTCTTAATTCGTGAGGGCAGACTTCCTCCCAAATATTGATTTAAGAAATTTCCCTTGGCTTGATTTGCATAAATGGCGCGTGCCTGAAACAAAAAACCGCGTTATTTAACTTGTTTTATGCAAAAAAAAGATGTATAAATGCAAGAACAGTATTAAAATATTTCAAAAATTAAATAAAAGTAGTTGACAATAGATGATTATTGTGATAAAATCATCTCAATTATTTAATACCGAAAGGAAAATAATAAAATGAAAAAAATCTTATCAGCGATCTTGGCAGTTATACTCTGCGCATCGTTCTGCCTGCTTGCCGTATCCTGCAGCGAGACCGGCAGCAAAAAGTACACCGTAGGTATAGTTCAGCTCGTACAGCACGTCGCTCTTGACGCGGCTACTGAAGGCTTTAAAAAGGCTCTTGTCGACAAGCTCGGCGAAGACAACGTAGTATTTGATTATCAGAACGCGTCCGGCGAACCCGCAAACTGCACCACGATAGTAAACAACTTCGTTTCAAACAAAGTTGACCTCATCATGGCAAACGCCACGCCGGCTCTCCAGGCGGCTTACAACGCCACCCAGACGATACCGATACTCGGCACGTCCGTTACCGAATACGGCGTAGCGCTCGGAATCGAGAACTTCAACGGCACGGTAGGCGCGAACGTCTCCGGTACTTCCGACCTTGCTCCGCTTGACGAGCAGGCTCAGATGATACTCGACCTGTTCCCCGAAGCGAAGACCGTAGGACTTCTGTACTGCAGCGCAGAGGCGAACTCCCAGTATCAGGTAAAAGTCGTCAAGGAATACCTTGAAGGCAAAGGCATAACCTGCAAGACCTACACGTTCAGCGATTCTAACGACATTTCCGCCGTTACGACAGCCGCCGCGTCGGAGATAGACGTTATGTATATCCCGACAGATAACGCTGCAGCGTCGTCCGCCGAAATTATAGGCAACATTTTAAGAGACAAGAAAATACCCGCTATAGCAGGCGAAGAAGGCATCTGCGCAAAATGCGGCGTTGCCACGCTTTCCATAAGCTACTACGATCTCGGTTACAAAACCGGTGAGATGGCGGCCGAAATACTCAAGGGCGACAAGAAAATAGAAGAAATGCCCATAGCTTACGCCTCCACGACGAAGAAATACAACAAGACAATAGCTGACGAGCTCGGCGTCACCATCCCGGACGGATTTACCGCGATAGCGGCCGAATAAACGTCAAAAACAGCTATAAAGGCTGAAAGGATCATCACAGCATGGGTAATTTTTTCGGAAGTATGCCCGGAGCCATAGCCCAGGGATTTATCTGGGGCATAATGGCGATAGGCGTTTACATAACGTTTCGTATACTTGACATAGCCGACCTTACCGTTGACGGTACGGTTTGTACCGGCGCGGCCGTTTGCGCCGTTCTGGTCACGTCCGGAGTCAACGTCTGGCTTGCCATACTTATAGCTACACTGGCGGGCGTACTTGCCGGCTGTATAACGTGGTTCTTCCACGTAATTTTAGGAATACCGGCCATACTTGCTGGTATACTTACCCAGCTTATGCTGTGGTCGCTCAACCTGAAGATCATGTCGGGAGCAAACGTCGCCGTGTCTTCAAGAACTTTCAAAGTGCTTCTGACGCAGATAAACGTACCTATGGCGCTCGTCTTCCTTGCGATAACCGCGGCGGTGATAATAGCCGTTCTGTACCTGTTCTTCGGTACGGAGATCGGCTGCGCGATACGCGCCACCGGCTGCAACGGCGCAATGAGCCGCGCGCAGGGCATAAACACCGACGTTATGAAGCTGATAGGGCTTGCGCTCTCAAACGGCATAGTGGCTTTGGCGGGTTCCATCCTCTGCCAGTATCAGGGCTTTTCCGATATCAATATGGGAAAAGGCGCGATAGTAACGGGTCTTGCGTCCGTTATCATAGGCGAGGCTGTGATAAAACACATAAGCAAGAATTTTGCCGTTAAGCTGGCCGGCGTGTTCATAGGCTCCATAATATACTGGATAGTATACCAGACGGTCGTGTTCTTCAAGGTTGATACGGACCTTTTGAAGATGCTTTCCGCTCTGCTTGTCGCCGTGTTCTTAGGTATCCCGTACCTGAAGAAGAAGATAGGCGGCAAAAAGAAAAAGGGAGGTGCCGTAAATGGATAACGTCATGCTCTCCCTTAAAGGTATAGTAAAAAAATTCAATCCCGGTACGGTCAACGAAAAAGTTGCGCTTAACGGGCTTGATCTTACGCTCGAAAAAGGCGATTTCGTCACCGTCATAGGCGGCAACGGAGCCGGAAAAAGCACGATGCTGAACGCCATTTCCGGCGTCTGGCGCGTTGACAGCGGCTCGATAGTGCTGGACGGCGTGGACATCACGGCGCTTCCAGAATACAAGCGCGCTAAATACTTGGGCAGAGTGTTCCAGGACCCGATGATGGGCACCGCGGCGGATATGCAGATAGAAGAAAACCTCGCGCTGGCGTCGCGCCGCGGCAAACGCAAGACGTTTGCTCCGGGTATCAGAAATTCGGAACGCGCGCGATACCGCGAAATGCTCTCCGAACTCGATCTCGGACTTGAAAGCCGGCTTTCCGAAAAAGTCGGTATGCTGTCCGGCGGACAAAGGCAGGCGATAACTCTGCTCATGGCGGCGATGAAACAGCCGAAGCTGCTTCTGCTTGACGAGCATACCGCGGCTCTTGATCCGAAGACCGCTGCGACGGTGCTTGAGATAACAGAGCGAATCGTCAAAGAAAACGATCTGACCACGCTTATGATAACTCACAACATGAGAGACGCGATAGCGCACGGCAACAGGCTTATCATGATGCACGAGGGCAAAGTGATAGTTGACGTGTCCGGCGAGGAAAAACAGCGTCTTACCGTGGAAGACCTGCTTGAGATGTTTTCAAAAGCGAGCGGCGGAGAATTTTCAAACGACCGCGCGATACTTTCGTAAAAAACAAAAAAAATCAAGGGCGACCGTCGGGCCGCCCTTTTTTCGTACCGTTTTATTTTAAAAACGACTTTATGTATTCAAGTCTTTCCGTGAATTTATCTTTTTCTTCGTCGCTCAGTCCTTTAACGAAACCTTCGTTTATTCTGTCTATAGCGGCTTTCAGGTCTTCCGTCGTCTTTTTGCCCTTGTCCGTCAGATATACGTGCGTTTTGCGCAGGTCCTTTTCATCCACTACACGGTCCACAAGTCCGTCTTTTTCCATTTTGCGAAGCGTTATGCTTACCGTCGGAGCTTTCATTCCCGTTTTTTCCGCCAGGTCAAGCTGAGTGCCGCCGTCCTTGACGTAAAGCTGTGTAAGAAGCGTTCTGTATGCATTCTTGATGCCGAGATTTTCCGCTTCTATACGCACCCTTAACGTATAAAGATTTGATATTTCCTTGATGAGACCGGACGCGTATTCGCCTTTTTTTGTTTTCATGATGATGATCCTCCTTGATTTGTCATAATCATTATAGGCAAAATATATTAATTTGTCAACAGTTTTGAAAAAAATTCACCTAATTTTCACTTAACGCGCATTCAGCGGGTAAAATAAGCCGTTTTTTACACCGTTTCGTGGGTGACGGAAACGTTTTTTCCGTCAACTCTGATAACGGCGTACGAGGGCCTGCCGATAAACGGACGCGAAATGCTGCCGGGATTGCATATAAAAACGCTCTTTTTCCCCGTCTTTATTTCATTATAATACGGGCTGTGCGTGTGACCGAAAAGGGCAATATCGCAGCCGCTCCGCACGGCGAAATTCTCATATCTTCCCACGCCGAATTTCACGCCGTACGCGTCGCCGTGACAGATGATGAAATCAAGCCCGCACAGCTCAACGTTGAGCAGCGCCGGCTCTTTGGAGCCGAAATCACAGTTGCCTTTGACCGTAAGAAGCCCCGTGGTCGCCGGAAGATACAGATATTTCGTATCCTCCGCGCCGTCGCCTAAATGGATGACGCACTCTATTTCCGGGTATCTGTTTATAACGTTCTGCATATTGAAAGAACTGCCGTGGGAATCCGAAAAAACTAAAAAGGTTTTTATCATATAACGCTCCTGTCGGTATCAAATCAGAATAACAATCATAAAATATTGATGAAAAGGGGGAGATAAATATGGAACTGAACAAAAAAAATCTGCAAAAGCTCACGTCGCTGTCCGACGACGAGCTGCGTGAAAAGATATCCGCCGCGGCGGAGTCCGCCGGCATTGACAGATCGCGCTCTTCGCCGTATCTGAACGATATAGCGGGAATTAAAAAGAAGCTGAATTCACTCTCGGACGCGCAGATAAAAGCGCTTCTTCACGCGCTGGGCGAGGAAAACGTGAGAAAAATAAAAGAAGGTCTTGATCATGGATCAGGGCGGTGATATTTTATCCGCGCTTTTATCGGATCCGGAAAAGCTGTCCGCGGCGGTGTCCGCCGTATCGTCAATGCTGGGAAACTCTTCCCCGCCGGGCGACGGCGGGGAGGAAATAAAAAAATCTGCGCTGCCCGAAAAGCAGTCGGAGGGGGCGGCGCTTCTGAAAGCGCTGAAGCCCTTTCTCTCCCCCGAAAGGCAGGCAAGAGCGGACAAAGCCGTACGGCTGCTTACGCTCGCGGCGCTCGCGTCGGAATTTAAGGATCTAAGCTAAGGTGTTATATGTACGCACAGCAATACAGACAGCCGCCGAAAGATTACTGCGGCACGGCGATGCAGCCGAAAGAACAGATAAAGCAGCCGGAACCCGCCCCCGAGCCTCCGGTCACGGGTCGCTTTTTACCATCTATCGGGACTGACGAGATACTTATCGCCGTTATTATATTCATTGTTATATCGGGCGGCTGGGAGAAGAACGCGCTCGTTATTATGGCGCTTATATTTATCTTATTGTAGTTTTTTCTTGTTTGCATAGGCAAACACATCGAGTGCGTCGTCAGATGCACACATCGAGCAGACCGTTAAGGTCTGCACATCGAATCGCTGTAAGCGATATATCGATAAAAAGTCGATACGCTGTCGCTCGATCTGCCGTTCCGGCTCGATGTGCCTTCGGCTCGATACGTCCCTTACGGGACAAGCTTTTAAATTACTTCAGCTGTTTTTCTTTTTTCTGAAAATAACGAACTTGCTGAAAAAGTAGTTTATAATGACCGTGCCTACCGACGCTATCAGCTTTATTAAATTCTCATTAAAATGAAGCAGGGTTACGAACAGGGCGAGTATCGCCTCTTCTATCAAAAGCGAGGCGACGCGCGCGCCGACGAACGAAACTATCTCACGGAAAACGGTTTTTCCGCTTTTGTCCTTGCTTTGGAATACGAAAAACTTATTCGTAACGTACGCGAACGCGACGGCGGCGACCCACGCTATGACGTTTACGACGAGCGTCCACCAGCTTACGTTGTCCTGCATACCCGGTATGTTGACGAGCGGGTAGAACACGAGATAATTGACAAGCGTCGTAAGCACGCCGAAAACGAGATAAAGCACTATTTCCTTATGCTTTTTTATCCACGCGTTTGCTTTCTTAAAAAATATCAGATATAAAACGCCCAGAACCGCCAGGACGCAGCCGGCGATTATGAGCCAGGTGCTTATTTTTACTCCGAAAATCGTATCGTTCAAAAATGCGGTCATTACCGTTCTCCGTCAATGCTTTTTATAATATCTTCCGTTTTCTTTCTGCCGTAAAGTCTGCTGGCTGCCTCGCACAGCGCTTTTGCCGAGATATTGTCCGGCAAGGACAGGGCGCGGCAGAGCTTTTTTCTTTTTTCCGCGGAATTTTCTTTTCCAAACAGTCCGTAATTATATAAATCCGTTCTCGTTATAATATCCGTTTCGGGCGCGGTTTGCGACGCAAACGGCGTGAACAGACCGATAAGCGTTTCTTTATCCGTTCCCTCAACGCCCAGATATCCTTCTTTTGATTGTTCGGTCTTGCGTTTTTCCTTGCCTTTTATCTGCGGGATATATACGTTATAAATAAGCTCCGGCGGCAGAACGCCCTTTAAATGTCCGCGTATGAGATTGCCGGCGCTGTCGCTGTCCGTGGCTATTATAACGCCGTCTTTGCACACCGCTTTTATGTATTCCGTTTTGCTTTTGTCTTTGAAAATGCCGAAGCCGTCCGTGGTTATTATCAGAGCGTCGAGCAGTGAGCCGAGCTTTATCTTATCGTACTTGCCCTCAACTATAACGGGCATATCAATTTTCAGTTTCATATACTGCAAACGAGCTGCATGAGCACGCCCCAGGTGTCCGACGACGTGTTTTTTACCGTTTTGTCCGCTTCATAGCAGGCGTGCAGGAACCTGAAACAGCGTTTTTCCGATATTTCGGAAACGGACGGATAAGCCAGCTTCACAACGTATTCGTTTATGCCTAGCTGAGTTGCCGCCTGCTGATACGTAAGTCCGTTTTTCTGCGCCAGCTTTATGCGGCAGAGCTTTTCCGCTTCCGCTATTATGGACGACAGTATCATCTGCGGCTTTTCCGCGCGGCTTTTCGCGTCGCTTATATACGCCGCCAAAGCTGACGGGTCGCGTTTTCTTATGTTGTCCGAGATGAAAAACGCGGAAAAACTGACCTTCTGCGGTATAAGCTCTTCAATATCCGCTCGGCTGACTTTATCTCTTCCCTTTTCCGTAACGAAGGCGCACAGTTTTGATATGGCGGCGGAAAGCTCCGTCATACCCGTGCCGCACCGCGCAGTAAGATACAGCGCGTCTTCTTCCGATATCGCCGTATTCTCCGAGGCGAAATGGCGTATGACCCATTTCTGCACGCGGGCGGGCGAAAGTTTATCGAAAAACAGCGTAGTGCCCTTGATCTTTGACAAAGCCGCTTTGTCGTCCTTGCCCGCGCCCGAGAACTCGTCCTCCGTTGAGTAAATAACGAGGATGAGATACGAAAAACCGCTTATTTTTTCTATTATCTCATCCGCTTTTTTCTTGTATCTCTGCTGGATATAGGGATAGCCGGAGTTGTACCATATTATCATGCGCCTCTGTGCGAACTGCGGCAGCGTGTACGCAAGCTCAAGCACCCTCTCCGCCTGATCCGGACCGGAGACCGTGGAAACGTTGAGATCCGCGACGTCCTCCGGTACGACGGCGGCCTTTAAGTCAAGCAGAAAACGGCGTTTCAAATATTCCTCGCTCCCGTACAGAAAATACAGTCCGGAGGGCGGGGACGCTATTATTTCTTTTGTAAGCTTTACTATATCCTGCTTTTCCATTTTATTATACGCTTAAACTCAGATCTCCCGGTTTGATCCATTTGAGCTTTCTCATAAGCTCCGATATTCCGAGCGACAAAGCCGCCGGAAGTATGAAATACATCATTACTATTTTTATGATAACGAGCCAGACAGGTTCTCCGACTTCCGCGCCGGTCATCACCGTGAAGCTCATTATCGGGCCTATAAGTCCGGACGTGCCCATGCCGGAGCCTATCGGGTTGCCCTGCATTTTTACCCACAGCGTGGATACCGGTCCCAGTATTGCGGAACTCAGTATCGCCGGTATCCATATACGCGGATTTTTAATTATATTCGGCATTTGCAGCATACTTGTACCTATGCCCTGCGATATAAGTCCGCCGAATTTGTTTTCACGGAAGCTGATTACCGCAAAGCCTATCATATTCGCGCAGCAGCCGACGGTCGCCGCGCCGGCGGCAATGCCGGACAGACCGAGCGAAACGCCAATCGCCGCGGAGCTTATAGGCAGCGTTAAGAACATACCCATAAGAACGGATATCACAATACCCATAACGAACGGATGCTGTACCGCCGCCCAGTTGATGATCCCGCCGAGCCAGGACATGAACGCCGAAACGGGCGGGCCTATGAGAAGCCCTATCGCCGAGCCGGCGGCTATCGACACAAGCGGCGTTAC